>NZ_QHJI01000021.1:0-79936 GCF_003947535.1 Amycolatopsis sp. WAC 04169
ACAACGCGACCAGACCTTGATCGTCACTCTCCGGCCACGACAAGCCCAGAGTGAACTCCAGGAACTTCCGCACATCCGGCGGAATGTGCACACCCCCGTTGCTCAAGTGCGACACCTCCTCCGAACAACCAAGCCGTCGTCTGCCGGCGGACACGAAACGGCCCGATGCAGGTCACCTTGCATCGGGCCGGTGGCCGCTATCGGGGTGGAGGAACCCGATCGGCCTAAACGGAGGGAATCACTTCGCGAACGAAACCGGTTTCGGATCCAGGGTCAGCCGAGGTCGACGCCCGGGGCCAGCAGCTCTTTGCGGCTGGAGAGCTGGAGCTTGCGATAGACGCCGGAGAGGTGGAACTCGACCGTGCGTACGGTCAGTTCGGTCTTCGCCGCGATCTCTTTGTTGGTGAGCCCGGCCCTGGCCAGACTGGCGACGCGATGTTCTTGCGGGCTCAGCGATTTGCGGGGCGGGGCGTTGTCCACCTTCCGTTGCTCGACGGCGACTTCCCCAGCCAGTCGTCGGTTGCCGATTTCGTGCGCGAGCTCGGCCGCGAGCGAGAACTGCCCAGCCGCCCGGGGGGCATCGCCGGCGGCGGCGAGGGCACGCCCGAATTCCAGGCAGACAGTGGCGAGCTCGACCCGGGCACTGGCGACTTCGAGCAGCTGGACCGCGTCACCGAGCAGCGCGACCTCTTGGCCCTGGCCGGCGACCATCGCCTTCACATACAGCGCGTAACCGACTCCGGCCGGCGCGCCGCAGTGCTTCGCCGCCTCGTGCTCACCATCGGCCAGCGAACGGGCCAGATCCGGGCGGCCGCACCCCGCGGCGGCGAACGCGGCCATGGCGCGCCAGTGCAGGACGGCCTGACTGGCCATGTGCTCGAACGCATGGGTGTCACCGCAGGTCACGAAGTCGTTCAGGGCTTCCTGGTACCTGCCCTCGGCGAGCCGGACGGTGCCGCGCGCGGCCAGCAGCAACGGCCGGTGGGCCGAGGGGCGCCCGGTCAGACCGTCGAGATCGCTTTCTTTGGCCAGGGTCACGGCTTCCTCGATCTCGCCCGCCCGCACCAGGGTTTCGAGCTGCCAGGCGAGTGCGAGGTGACGGACGCTGCGCGGAACACCGGGCCCGACCAGCCCTGACAGCCTGTCCCGGGCGCCGGCCAGGTCGCCGGCCAGCCGGGCGATCTGAGCGCGGACCAGCGGCCACACCAGATCGGTGGCGGGGCCCGCCGGTCCGGCCCGGCCGGCGAGGCGGGTGCAATGAGCGTCGAGCGCCCGGATGGCACGGGCGATGAGCAGCACGGACACCGCCCGCCACACGCAGCGGAGGTCGTTCATGCACGGTGCGGTGGCGAGGGCTCGGTCGGCCAGCTGGGTCGCGAGATTCCGGTCGATTCCCTGCAGCCCGACCGCCATGGCCTCGGTCGCCAGGCAATCCGGGTGCAGAGGAGCGGGAAGGAATTCCTGGGGCTCGTCGTGCCCAGGTATGGCCGGGGTTTGGGTGTGCTCGAAAAGCTGGGTCATCGCCTCGGCCTCGTCTGGACTCGCGCCGTCATCGGACTCTCTTCGGCCATCGCCAAGTTCCCGCTCGTACTCCTCGATCTTCCGTCGCGTCACGTCCGGATCGTCGATCCGGACATTTCGCCAACGACGTTAGGCCGCCCTTGGCAGCCCGTCAACTGCGGAAACCGCGGCTGAGGCAACATTTCACCTCGAATCGTTACAGCGGCGGGAAGAGGACGGAGCGGAGTCCGCCACGTCCGGGGACACCGAGCTTCCGGTAGACCGTGGACAGGCAGAGTTCCACCGTGCGGAGAGAGACGTGCAGCCGTGCCGCGATGTCCTTGTTGCCGAAGCCCAGCCTGGCGAGATAGGCGACTCGGAAGTCCTGGCGGCTCAGCTCGCGGTAACTGCCCCCTTCGCCCCAGCACCGGAGCGCGGTGTCGATGCGGTCGACCCAGAACCGGTTACGCGATCGAGCGGCGAGGTGCCGGGCCGCGGAGAAGGCCTGCTCGCCCTCGGCGAAGTGCCGTTCCAGGCTGAGCTTGGCGCCGAAGTCGTACCAGAGATCGCGCAGGTCGGCGTTCGCGCCGCCGGTTTCCAGCAGAGCGGCGGCGGTGTCCAGGGGGGCGGCTCCTTCGTAACTGTCGGTGATGAGAGCATCCACCCCGAGTGCCCTGCCGATGGGATTGGGGGCGCCCCAGCGGTTCGCCTCCACGACCTCCTCCCTGGCGAGCGCGAGCGAGATGTCCCGCCGCTCGATGGCGTAGGCGTTCCGCGCCGCGGCCGAGCGCCAGGGGATGACCGCGGGGTTGATCACGGATCGTTTCAGCAGTTCACGTCCGCAGGCCATGAAATCGTCGAACGCCGCCTGCGGGCGATCGACGGCTTCGTGCAGGAGCCCTCTCGACCACAGCACCTCGGCCCGGTCGCCCTCGTCGTCGAGCGGGCCGGTCAAGCCGCTCTGGCGCAGCAGGTCTCCGGCGTCCTCCAAGGCGCCGAGGTCGACCAGGGCGGCGACCGTCCAGGCCACCACCAGACCACGCTGCTGATCGTGCACACCGGAGGCGAGAAGACCGGTGAACCGGTTGGCGGCCGTGACCGAGTCCCCGGTCAGGAACGCCACCCTCGCGTGCAGCACGGCCGCCGCGTGGCGATGGCGCTCGGAACTCGACCGCGTGGCGTTGTGCACCGCCCTCGCGCAGTGCTCCCGCGCGGACTCGAGCTGATCCGCATACACGAGAGCCAGCACCGCGTACCAGAAAGTGCCCACCTCCCAGCGTCCAGGCGAACTCAACGCGGTTTCCGCGGCTTCGACCGCTTCGTCGAGCTCGCCGATGCGGTTGACCACCGACAGCGCCTGCATGGCGATGGCGCGTTCGTCCGGGACGATCAGCCGTTCCCCGGCGGTCGGGGACTGGCCCGGCCGGGGGCCGCCGGCGACATAGACCAGGTCCGCCAGTTCGGCCGCGATGACGCCGGTGGGTTCGGACTGCAGGAGGCGGATCGCTTCCAGTGCGGCGTTGTTCGCTTCACTCCAACGGCCCAGCCTGGCGAGTTCGGCCAGGGCGCCTCGGTTGGGAGCAAGGCGATCGACGGGCGGCATCGCGTCTCCGGGTGGTTCGAATCGGCACGGTCCAGCGATGATACCTGTCACGCAAAGTGACGCGAACTGAACCGTCGGTGTTCGATCTGTGTTTTGGGGCGGGATGCACTGTACGTAAACGCGGAATCGCGCACTGGGCCGACCTCGCTGCCTAAGGTGCTCGAAAAACTTCGGCCGGAGAGGATGAGGATGATCGGCGAGGAACCGATGGACCCGGAAGGCAGGCTCCTGCTCGTCGACCAGTTCTGGTACCCCGATCCGGATGACGACGAAGAGGACCCGCCGCTGGAGGCGGTCATCGGGCATTGGCCCGTCTCCGGCGACGGTCAGCTCGGCACCTTCTCGGCGAATCCGGACTACCTGCCGTCCGACGAGGAATCGCCGTCGGATCCGCTGGACGCGGTGCTGCACATGCTCGTGGACGGCGAAGCGAGGTCGGCGCACCTGCAGGTGATGATGGCCGGCCGTCCGTTCGACGTCGCGATGAACGGCGACGGCAGGCCGATGGTGCTCAAGGAAGAAGACGGCACCCTGTCGCTGGTGGTGACCACCGGCGACGCCCATCGGGAACGGTTCCGCGCGCCGGACGTCCGGCGAACCGATCTCGCGGGTCTGGTGGACATGCTCGGGGACGAGCACGACGTCGTGCTCAACCCGGGCGGCCCGTCCGCGACGCGGCTCGCCAACGGGTTCGTGCGCTCCACGGCCGAATTCGGGGCCGACGAGCTGGACGCCATCACCCAGACGTTCCGTGATATCGAGCAACTGGTGATGACCGGGCCGGAGCCCGAACTCGATCAGGCCGTCGCGACCACCTGAAGTTTCGCCGCCTCCAGTGCGCCGAGTAGGGCTGAAATGAAGTCACACCAACGAAAATCCCTTCATGAGTGAGTATGTACTGCCACCGTCCGGCCCGGGCGGCGGGGCCGGCTATTCCACTTGTTGCCATCCGATGGATTTCACGGTCCTTTGCGTGGTCAACGGACGCGCCGAGGTACGAGGGCATTTCAGTTACGACAGCCGGGACCCGTACACGGTTCGGGCCTTCTTCGCGCGAGGCGAGGACGATTTCGTCGAATGGGTCTTCGGGCGTGAGCTGCTGGCCGATGGGCTGCTGAGGGCGGCTGGGCACGGCGACATCCGGATCCGGCCGTCGTCCGACGACCACGCGCTGATTGTGATCGAGCTGACCAGCCCGTTCGGGACCGCGGTGCTCGCCGCGCCGCGCCAGGCGCTGGACGAGTTCTTGGCGTGCGCCGCCGAAATCGTGCCCTTAGGTGAGGAACACCGGCTGCTGGACTGGGATTCGGAGCTGGAGCGCCTGCTCGCCGGAGAGCGGTGAACGACGCCGCGTGTTCGTGAGGGAAGTCCAGCCGATCCCGCCGGTATCCGGGGAACGAGGTTCTCCGGCGGCCGGGCCGAGGGCACCATTTCTCGCGGACACGGGGTTTCCCCGCCGTCCGGACGGACTCGTCGGACCTGCCCGAAGGAGCACGTGTGTCCATTTGGAAAAGGCTTCGCGCACGAGCCGGTGCGGGGCCGAGCACCAAGCCCGAAGCCGCGGCCGGGATCGAACGAACCCCCGCCGGTTATGTCGAGGTCGTCCACTTGGCGGGTGCCGTGCCCCATCGGGCCCGTCTGTTCGCGTCGTCGCTGGCGCCGGATCCGCATCACCGCCTGCTGGTCGTCGACCTGCCGGAGAGCGAACTGGAAGAACTCGCCGGTGTACTCCCGGTGGGAACGCGAGGAGTGCGCCTGGTTCCCGTCCCGTCGGGGCAGGACCTTTCGTGGGTGGACGGCCAGTCTCTGGCGGAAACTCTCGGAAGCGCGGTCCTGCTCCCGCACGGGACGGTGCGGCCCTCGCACGCGGGTGTGTCCTTCGACGACCCGGTCACCGACGGCCGCTGGGTGCGGTACCGCCCTGGAGCCGAGGCGACCTGGGCGGGCAGGAGGTTGCCGCAGCCGTCCTGGGACGTGCCGGGTTCCTTGGCCGAGACCCAGGTGCTCGGCAAGGACGTCGTCGCCGAACCGCTGCCGTCGGGTGTCTGGCTCCGGGCGGCGGGCGACGACCGGTGGATCCGCGCCGCTCGGTCCAGGCTGACTCGCTGGGTGCCTTGCCGGTCCGACGAGATCCTCGTCGCGCTCGGCGCCGAAGGTCTGGCGCCGTTGCCGATCGACGTGGTTTCGCGATGGTGGGAATCCTTCGTCGGGCCGCGTCGGGAACTTCTGCGCTTCGTCCAATTCGGACCGGTGCGGACCGACGCCGGAAAGCCGATGGGACAGGCGCTTTCCGACTCGACCGGCGCGGAGATCGTCGTCTACTGCGGCCTGCCGGTGCAGTCCGTGAACGGTCCCGAAGTCGTCGCACTATGGCCTGACGGCTCCCACGGCTGGTCGATGTTCGCCCACACCGTGGCCTACCGGCCGCAAGGCACGGACGAGACCGGCCGGGTGGCACCGGTCTTGCGCACGTACCGGAAACCGATTCCGAGGCTGCCGAAGGTCGCTGCTGGGGTTTACCGGTACGACTCGGACACCGTGGTCGAGGTAGTGCCTGCGGGATTGTGGATCCGCGGCGAGGAAGAGCCCGTTCACAGCGACTTCGTACGTACCCTGCCACCGGATCCGCGGGCGCCGACCGTGTTCCACAACGCGTCGGACGGGGAGATGACCGCGCACCATTGGCAAGGCGCGGAAGACGTGGCCGAGAGGCTGCGGCAGGCCACCGGGGTGGCGGTGCGGGTGGTGCCCACCGACGGGATCGAGCCGGCGCCGCCGACCAGCTGGGTGGCTCACCCCGGGGAACGTAAGGCGTCCGGTGAACCGACGGCCGCCGCCCCCGTCGCCGAAGAGCAGGGCGAAACGGAAGAGTCGCTGGTCCTCTTGATGCAACTCGTCGGCGGGAATCAGGACGCGGACAGCGAAGACACCGGCTCGCGTGGTCTCGGCATGGCCGTTCTCGAAACGGACCCGTCGGCCGAGTCCGACGAAACCGAAGACCCCGAGCCGATCTACGACGCGCTCGTACCGGAGCAGGTTGCTCCCGTCGACTCCGTGCCGGACCCCGTCCGCGATCGAGCGCTCATCCGGGAGGCCTGGCCGGAGCATTTCGCCGATGCGGTGGAAGCAGAAGACCAGGACGCGTTCACCGATCTGATGGCGGCGCGGTTGCTCCTCGGTCCGTTGGGCCGTGAAGCCGGGATGGACGCGGCCGGTCCGCTGGCCGCGCTCGGCAGGCGCGCGGCGGAAGGCATCGTCGACCTGCCGCGGCACCGCGGTGCGACGGTGGCGGCGGTCGCTCCGGACGTGGCCCAATGGGCGTCGCTCGACGAACGCGCCGTCCTGGTCGAGCCGGGCGTCTGTGCGATGTCCCTCGCGCCTCCGCCGCTCGGGGCCGGGACCACCGATCTGCTCGTCTGGTCCATGTCCGGACGGTTGGTGGAACGGCCCGATGGAAACGGGAAGGGGGTCGTCTTCCCGCCGGGTACCTCGTTCGCGGTCCTCGACGTCGTCGAACCGGCGGACGGCCTACGAGGACGAGTGCTGCTGAGGGAACTGAGCGATCGCGAACTCGAAAAGCGCGCGCGTTCACTGGACGATTTGATCCTGTCGTCGCTGCGGCAGTCCGCCGAACGCTGGCGCCGGACCGAAGCCGGTGAGCCGACGCCGGACGGCGAGGTCGGCCGCCTGCCGGGCATGTCCGCCGGATCCGTGCTCGAAGGGAGCCTCAGCCGATGACCGGGAAGCAGGACACGGCGCCGACCCTGGTGGAGTTGTTCGACGGCGGCGAGGTGAAGCTGCTGCTCGATCCTGCCTGGGGCGCGGAAAACGAGGACGACGCCGAGCCGCCACCGGACGCCATCCTGGGCGGCTGGGCCGTGACCGCCGACGGGATGTGGACCCGGTTCCGGTCCAATCCCGACTACCGGCCGCGGTCCGCCGACGCACCGCTGGACCCGGTGGACGCCGTGCTCCGCGCGATGGCGCGTGGCGTCGGCGAAGACCTCACGGACGACCTGACCTCCACACTGTTCGACACCGTGTTCGGGGTGGCCGTCGACGAGAAGAACGTCGCCCTGGTGCGAAGTGCGCCGGACGGTGTCTCCTCGGTCCTGGCCACTACCGCATACGGGCACCGCGCCCTGCTCGACGTTCCCGGCTGGGTGGAGGTGACCTTGCCCCAGCTGGCTGCCGCGTTGCCCGAAACCGGGGTGGACGTCCTGCTCAATCCCGGCTCCCCGGCGGCGATGCGGGTGCGGGCCGACGTGATCAGGGCGACCGCCGAGTCACCGGACGGTGTCCTCGACGCGGAGAAGCGGTGAATCAGGCGGATGGTGCTCCCGTCTCGAACTCGCCGTTGAGCAAAGCCTTCGACAGTTCGATCCGTGACCGGTGGCCGGTTCGGGAGGCGAGCCTGCTCAGCCTTCCTTCGACACTCTTCTCACTGGTGCGCAAGGCCGACGCGAGTTGCTTGTTGCTCAGGCCCTCGGACATCAGCACCGCGAGCAGATGTTCGTTCTCCGCTACGGCTTCCTGACGTCCGGGCACCGGGATACCGCGTTCACGCATGATGCTGCGGGTCCGCGCGCGCACGAGCAGGCAACCGTGCGCACCGAGGGTCTCGTAGACCTCGCTGAGCCCGTCGGGATCGGCGACCCCGTGTTTGATCAGCTTGGCCTGGATCTTGGTCTGTTCGAGCGGCTGCCCGCGTTCACCGCAGCGGCGCAGGCATTCGGCCGCCGCCGCGCGATCACCGGTCACGATCGCGCGGACGAACAGCGCGTGGATGACGTTGCGGACGGTCGGGGTGGTTTCCGCGAGCCGTTCGATGTCGGCGAGGCAGCGTTCCGCGGTCGCGCGATCGCCCAGATCGATCGTCAGGTCGGCCAGCAGGGCCCAGACGAGGTCCAGGCCGATGACGATCCCGCGTGCTTCGGCGTAGGCGAGGGCGGCGCGCACTTTCGCGGCCGCGCTCACCGGATCGCCGAGCAGGAGGTCGTACTCCGCGTCGGCGAGATCCAGCAGGTGCGCGAGCACGGGGTTCGTCGATCGTGCGTTGGCGAGCAGTTGCCGGGCGGTGGCGAATTTCCCGCAGGAGGCCAGCATCGAAACGATCAGGTGGTGCATGCCGCTGTAACCGGCGTCGAAACCGCCGCTGGAGCGGTAGGCGAGGGCGCGGCGCGCGATGTCGGTCGCCGAGTCGATGTCGCCCTTCAGCGCGGCGATCATCACCCGGCTGCTCGGGTGGAGTTCTTCCTCCGGCAGCTCCTCCTCGGCGAGCAGGCTTTCGGCGGGCCCGAGTTCGCCGCTCGTCAGCAAACCCGCGACGTGCAGGTTGACCTGCTCGGCGTGATAGCGCCGGACCGTGCGCAATGGCCACCCGGCCCGGTCTTCGATGGAGGTTTCGAAATAGCGCAGGTCGCCGACGCACAGCCGGGCGAAGCTACGGTGGAGGCTCGCGAACATCGCGGACGTGGTGTTGCCCGCGGTCCACTGGTCGGCGCCTTCGGCCAGCAGCCGGTCGGTTTCGGCCCAGCGGTCGAGCATGCCGCACGCCAGCGCCCTGGTCACGAGCGTGGCTTCGGGGGTGCCCGGCCAGTGGTGGTGGCCTTCGGCCAAGGCGGACAACGGCTCGGTCCGGGCCAGCCGCCCGAGCGCGACCACGGCCGCGGTCTGGAGTTCCTGCGCGGTCCCGGCGGAAAGGTGGTCGGCGAAGTTCTCCAGCAACCGGCGCGCCCCGTGCAGGCTTTCGGCGTACTTCCCCCGCGAATGGCAGATCGCCGTGTGGGTCAGGAGGATCATCATCCGCTGCGAACGGTTCTCGGCCAGTTCGACGGCGGCGCCGAGCCAGCGCAGCGCGACCTCCATCCGGTCTTCACTCGCCGCCGTGCTCTGCCGGAGCAGGTGCCCGAGAGCACGCCGCGAGTCGACGAGCTTGCCCGCGTCGACCACCCGGTCGCTCAGGTAGTCGGCATCCGGGCAGGCCGCCGCACCCGTCCAGACCGCGGTGACCGCCTTCGCCGCGAACTGCTGCTTCGTGCAGGGCCCCATCCCCGCGATCAGCGAGGAGGCGATCTGCGGGATCACGAACCGCCAGCCGCTGTCCGCCCCCTTGTGCAGAACGCCGTGGCGGCGCAGGACTTCGAGGTCGCGGATCACTGCCTCCTCCGCTACCTCCAGCGCTTCGGCGGCCAGTACGGGCATGGCTGGCCCGAGGGGAGCGAGGACGGCCGCGGCTTCGGCGGTGCCGAGGACGCTCGGACCGAGTCCCGCGCACATCTCGGTGATCCCTCCGCGGGACATCGGCGCGCCGGCTCGCGGAGCGGGCACCAGGTAGGCCCGTTTGTCCACGACCCTGACCTGGCCGAGCCGTTCGAGGTGCTCGTAGGCCTCGTGGAAGGCCGCGCGGACCCCGCGGCTCTGCGCGTGCAGGAAATCGACCAGTTCGGGTTCCGGGAGCACACTCGCGGTCGAGGTCACCTCCCGGCCGATCTCCGTCCTCGACATCGGACGCATCCGGAAATGGCGGACGAGACCGGATTTCCGGAGCTCGTCCACCGCTTCCGAGGCCACCGGCTCCAGCACGGGGGTCCGGACCGCGCAGACGCAGCGGATCGTGCCGCTCGCCGCGCGGCGGGTCAGGGCGGAGAGGATCGCGAGTGAGTCGGGGTCGACCCAGTGCGCGTCGTCGATCAGCAGGAACGACCGGCCGCCGGGCCGCTGCAGGGAAGCCAGCAACGCCGCCGCCGCCCGTTCGGCCACCGCCTGATCGGACCGGGCCCCCGCGACCGGGCCGAAGGAGGCCAGAGTCGGCTCGCGGGGAACGGACACCGAATCGGCCGCGCCGGTCCTGAACAGCGACGGCAGCACGTCCCCGCGCGCGGTGAACCGGACGGCGGAAACCCGCCCCCCGTCCTCGCGTACCCGGGTACCGAGTTCGGCGAGCGCCGTCGTGCGCCCGGCGCCGGCCCGGCCGGTCACCAGCACGAGCGGCTCATCGGATTCGTTTACGGTATCGAACAGATCCTCCACGCCGAGAATCGTCGCCGACGAAGAGGCGGCTACGAACCGTTCGTGGCCGCGCGAAGCGAAAATTTCCGGCGATTCTGCCCCTAGGAACGCCGGATGGATTCTCATGGCGGACTCGGCCGGTTGGAAAAAAGGGCGATTTCGTTCGCCGTGAACTCGTTCCTTCGGTCACCGGTATTCGTTTTCCGGTAGGTCATCCCATGGTGTCGGAGAATTGTCCCATCAGGCGAGACGTGGGTTTTACCTGGTCGGGGCCCCGGCCCATACTGCGTTCCGGGAACTGATTCCCTGTGCCCTGGAAGAGGGGTGCGGGACAAGTGGCCGAGGTGATCGAATAGCATGGCTTGTCGTTGGTGGGAGCAGGAAACCAAGCCGAAAAACCGCGTGAAGTCCGCGAAAGGATGCGGATGCCGGGTAGTTCCTGCGTCACCGTTGCCGACCGAGGTGACGGCATCGGGTGCCCTTCGTGCTTTCGGTGAAATAGCTCTTTTCTCGAAGGTGGCGTGTCGATCCGATGGCAGCTCGGAGTAGCTCGTCCGGGTAGCGGGAGCGCCTCACTTGCTTTTTCGTCCATCGGTTCTGCCTGAAAGAACATCGGGCGGGCCCGCGGATGCCGATTTCGGTGGATAGAGATTTACTTGAGTCGTGGGTGGTGTGCTGGATATCCGGGTGATGTAGCGGAAAGGAACATGGGATGGCGCGGCAGGGCAATGGTTTTGTCGGACGCCGTGCGGAGTTGACCACGCTCGCCGGCGCGGCCGCCGTCGCTGCGGGCCCAGCGCCCTTGTCGGTGCTGTCCGGCGAGCGCGGCGCGGGCAAGTCGGCGACCTTGACCCAGCTCGGCCGTCGTTTACGCGAAGGAGGCGTCACCACCCTTTGCGTGTCGTGCGACAGTCCTCTTCCGGCTTGGGACCGTTACGGGATCACCTTGCTCGTCGCCGCGATCCGGGGCGCGTTCGAATCCTTCGCAGGTCGTCCACGGCTTTCCGAGGCTGTCGACGCCGTGGTCCGCCAGTGCCAGGAAGAGGCCTATGCCTCGGCCTGGGATCGTTACCGGCTGCTCAACGCCGTGGGTGGGTTGTTCGCCCGGCTCGGCGGGACGCGCCGCGTCGTGGTGCTTCTCGACGACGCGGATCTGCTGGCGGAGCCGGAACCGGTGCTCACCGCCCTGCAGCGGTTCGGCCGGCCGGTCGTGGCGGCCTGCACGCCCGGCGGGCCGGTGGCCGGACGGCTGCGCACCCTCGCGGACACCGTCGTCGAACTCGGGTCGCTCACCGGGGAAGAGTCCGAGAGGCTCCTGCGCAAGGCCGTCGGCGCTCCGGTCGACATCGCGCTTCGGGACGCCGTGCGATCCGCGCTCGGTCCGCTCTGGGGGAATCCGGGGACCTTGCTGTCCACAGTGGCCGATCTGCGACGGCTGGGGCGGCTCGTTCCGGTCTGCGGGGCGGTCTGCCTCCGCGAGCCCGGCCGCGATGTCAGCCTCGCTCCGGACCACCACCTGCTGGAGACGGTCTCGGAGTTCGGCGCGGACGGACGGGATCTCGTGCTGCTCGCCGCCGGGCGGGGCGGCCTCGACATCGACGGTCTCCCGGTGCTCGCGATGGCGACGGGTGGTTCGCCCACCGGCTTCACCCGCCGGGCCGACGCGCTGGTCCGCGCCGGGGTGCTGCACACCCGAACCCCCGGCCGGTTGACCTGTCTCTGTCCCGCGCTGGCGGCCTCGGTCGTCGAGCAGACCGGAGCGGACCGGGTCACCTGGTTGCATCGCATGATCGCGCGCCAGCTGCTCGACGCGCGGTCCCGGTACGCGCGCCCGATCTCCATCCTCGCCGAGCACGTCGTCGCCGCGGGCCGGGCCCTCGCGCCCCGCCCGGAGCTCGTCGGTCTGCTTCGCGACGACGAAGTGCGGCTCCAGCCGTTCGACCGGTCGAAGCTGATCGCCCACCGGTACGTGTCCTGGTGGCACACCGAACCGGGTGAGGAACGTGACCGGGCGTGGACCGAACTGGTGCGCCTGCTGGCCCGTTCCGGTGCGCCGACCGAGCTGGCGGGCCTGCTCCTGGAACAGGACGGGGACTCCAGCGGGACACAGATGGCGGCCGCGGCGATGGTGTCGCTCTGCGCGGGAACGGCGGTGTCCACCGAACAGCCGGTGGCACAGGGCCCGGTCGTGAACCGGTGGCTGTCCGGTTCCCCCGTCCGGTTCGAAGACGTCTTGGCGGAATTCGCCGTTCTCGGTGCCCCCGTCGCCGAGGTGGCGGTCGCGGACGCCCGGGTCGAAGCGGCCTGCGCCTCCGGCGACCTGGCCCCCGCGCTCGATCTGGTCCTCGGGCCGGACCACCGGCTGCCCGCGCACGGGCCGCTGGCGGCCTATCACCGCGTGTACGGCGGCTACCTCGACGGCGACTGGGACGAGGCGCTCAGCGCCGCCCGCGAGGTGGAGCTCGATCCCGCGTCGCCGGAACCACTGCGGACGCGGACGCGGCTGCTGGCGGCCGAGATCTGCGGCTGGCGCGGGGATGACCGCGGCGCCGCGGCCTGGCTCGACAAGGCGAAAGCGGCGGAGGTTTCCCCGTTGGCCTTGTGGGCGGCCATGGGGCCGCGTGTCGTGAGCGGGACGGCGTCCGAAGCCCTGGACGAAGGCTGGGCGGTTTACCGAGCGGGGGCAAGGCTCCCCGACGAGGCGGGGATCATGCGCTCGCTCACGCGCTTGCTGCTCATCGCGGCGGAGTACCGGGAAGCGCACTGGATTCGCCGGTTGCGCTCCGAGGCCGACGCGCAGCACCAGCGGTTCGGGTCGCTGTGGAGCGCCGAGGTCACCGCCCTCGCCCATGGCCTCGCCGAGGACGCGCGAGTCGGTTCGGCCGCCGTCGTGGAGCTGGTCCGGGCCAGGGGAGACCGGTTCGGGCTGGCCACCGTGTGCCTGGCCGTGGGCAGGATCGCCGAAGAACCGCTCGGACTGCTCACCGAAGCCTACGAGACCGCTCAGGACCTTGGCGCGACCAAGCTGGCGTCGGCGGTCCGGCAGGCGATGGCCGACCGCGGCCTGACCGTGCCGGTCGTGCGGGCCAAGAGCCTCGAACTGTCCGAGATCGAGGTGCGCATCGTCGGGTTCGTGCGGCAGGGACGGACGAACCGGCAGATCGCCGGGAGCCTCCAGATGAGCGAGAAGACCGTCGAAAAGTACCTCACCCGGCTCTACAGCAAGGTGGGCTGCCGCAACCGGTACGGATTGGCGACGTCCGATTTGGACGGCTGGACCGAGCAGGTCGGGGCATGAGCACGCGAACCGGGGCAGGCCCGGAGGAGGAACGCGGAACGTGAACCAGAACGTCATCATGGTCGCGCAGGGGCCGGGCAACGGCTACCGGCGCATCGGCGACGCGGTGGCCGCCGCCCCGCACGGCGCGGTGATCGTCGTGGGGCCGGGCCGGTACGCCGAGAACCTGGTGCTCACCAGGCCGGTCACGATCACCGCCGAGGACGGTCTCGGTTCGGTGCGGGTGGCCCCGCCTTCCGGGGTCGCGGTGATCCTCGACTCGGATTCCGCGGCGCTCGCCGGGCTGACGATCGCTTCGGCCGACGAGGAGAACCCCGCGATCCTGGTCGCTCGCGGGCAATTGAGCGTCTCGGAATGCGCGGTGCGGGCGGAGGGCTGGACGACCGTGTTCGCCGCGGCCCAGGGCACCCTCCTCATGAGGAACTGCGAGATCGGCAACTCCGTCGGCGCGGGGGTGGTCGTCACCTCACCCGAAGGCGGAGTGCTCGACGCCTGCCGCCTGGAAGCGCTCGGGACCTCCGGGGTCGTCGTCGCGGAGGACGGGGTGCTGCTCATGCGCTCCTGCTCCGTCGACACCGCGGCGGGGAACGGGATCTGCCTGAACGGGCGCGGAAAGCTGACCGTCGAGGACACGACGGTCGCCCGCGCCGCGAAGCCCGCGGTCGCCGTCGAGCAGGAGGCGACGCTCACCGCCACCCGGCTGACCGTGTCCGACGCCGAAACGGTCGGGTTCTATCTCGCGAGCTCGAAACCGGTGGTGCTGGAGGAGTGCGTGGTCGAGCGATCCGCGGCCGACGGCATCTTCGTGGCGGAAGGATGCGCCCCGGTGCTGCGGGGCTGCGCCGTGCGGACGGCCGGAAACCACGGCGTGCACTACACCGGCCGCGCGGCGGGGACCGCCACCGGCACTGAAGTGTCCGATGTGGACGGAGTGGGCATCGGCGTGAGTGCCCGGAGCGTGCCCGAATTCGACCGGGTCACCGTTTCCGCCTGCACGATCGCGGGGGTGCGCGTCGACGACGGCGCCGATCCGTTCTTCCGCCGCCTGCGAGTGCTCGGCTGTGACGGTGCCTCCGTCGAGATGACCGGTGCGGCGAGGGGAACCTGGGAGAACCTCGAAATCGAAGAAGGCCGCGGCGTGGGGATCATGGTGACCGACGGGGCCCGCCCGTCGGTCACCGGGTTGAGCCTGAGCCGCACGGCGGACGCCGGGGTGCGCGTGCTGGGCGCCGCGCTGACCCTGACCGACAGCGCCTTGTCCGGCACCGGCGCCGAAGGGGTGCACGCGGGCTCCGGGGCGGACGTGTCGGTGACCGGAAGCCGGGTCCACGGCAGCGCGGGCGCCGGTTGCCTGTTCGCCGACGGCGCTTCGGGCACCATCACCGATTCGGAGTTCACCGGCGGATCGGCCGACGGGATCCGGCTGGACACCGAAGAGGCGGTCCGCGTCTCCGGCTGCACGGTTCGCGACAATCACGCGAGCGGGTTGCGCCAGACCCATCCGAATCCGGCCATCGAGGTGCACGGTCTCGTCTCCGGCGGCAATCTGGCACCCGACGCCTACGGCACTTCCGCTTCGGCGGGCGCGGCGGCTCCCGCCGCGCGGCCGGATCAGCCGGCGGCGGCCGCCCGGAACAGCGTGGCGGATCCGCTGGCCGAGATGCAGACGCTGGTCGGCCTCGCCGGGGTCAAACGGGAGGTCAACTCCCTGATCAACCTCAACAAGATGGCGCAGCGCCGCAAGGACGCGGGACTCTCGGCGCCACCGATGGCGCGCCACCTGGTCTTCGCCGGGGCACCGGGCACCGGGAAGACGACCGTCGCCCGGCTCTACGGCCAGGTGCTCGCGCAGCTGGGCGTCCTCCGCAAGGGACATCTGATCGAGGTCGCGCGGGCGGATCTGGTCGCGCAGATCATCGGCGGCACGGCGATCAAGACGACCGAAGCCTTCAACACCGCGCTCGGCGGGGTGCTGTTCATCGACGAGGCGTACACGCTGAGCTCCGGTTCGGGCAAGGGCGGCACCGGCCCGGACTTCGGCCGTGAGGCGATCGACACCCTGGTCAAGCTCATGGAAGACCATCGCGACGACGTCGTGGTGATCGCCGCCGGGTACTCGAACGAGATGCTGAGTTTCCTCGAAGCCAACCCCGGGATGGAGTCGCGTTTCAGCCGCACGATCGAGTTCGCCAACTACACGCCGGACGAACTGGTCACGATCGTGCGGGTGCAGTGCGCGAAGCACGACTACCGGCTGACCGAGGACGCCGTCGAAGTCCTGCTCAAGTACTTCGACGCGATCCCGAAGGACGGCACGTTCGGCAACGGCCGGACTGCGCGCCGGGTGTTCGAGCGGATGACCGATCGCCAAGCCTCTCGGCTGGCCGAGATCGACGATCCCTCGTCGGCCGACATGACGTTGCTGACCGCGGCCGACGTCGAAACCTGAGAGACCGGACCGGACACGGCGCCACCCGGCGCCGGAGCTGGAAAGCTGGAGCGAGAAGATGGCTGAAGATTCCGCGGCCGCGCTGGTCGCCGACCGCTGCGGGGCGCACCTGCTCGTGCGGGAGCGCCATGAAACCGTGGACCACGCGGGACGGTTCGCGTGGCCGCCCGTCGTGGACGGGCAGTTGTTCGTGCTGGTCTCGCCGGTCGCCGCCAGAAATCCTTCGGTCTTCGGTGTCCTCCCGGATCTGGTGGGGGTCGCCCGCCGGGAGACCGGCGCCCTCACCGTCCGGATCGGGCTTCCCCGGCTGGGCGCGCAAACGGCGATCGCGCAGCGGCTCGCCGACCGGCTCGGCACCGACCTGTTCGCCGCGGACGGTGGCTTCCTCGACCGGCCGGGCGCGGCCCTGCTCGCCGGGCACGGGACCGGCGGTACCGGCTGGCGCCTGTTCCGGCCGGGGCAGGGGGCCGAGTTCGGCGGGATGCGGCATCCGCGGCCGGGGTGGGAGACCGCCGTGGCGGCTCAGCCGTTCGTGCGGGGGCCGGTCGCGGTGGATCCGGTACCCGCCGGGCTGGTCGTCCGCGACCTGCGGACGACTCCCACGAAGCTGTCCGACCCGGTGGCTTGGATTCCGGTGGACCCTCGCGCGCCCCGGGTGTTCGTCGGCGGTCAAGGGGTGGCGCCTTCCCCCGCGTCCGTCGCCGAGGTGCTCCGGTCGCTGCCGGAGTCTTTCGTGCTCGTCCCAGGGGAACCCGCGGTGGCGGGTTACGCGTGGCTCGCGGAGACCACTCTGCGCCTGGGCCGGGATCTCGTGATCGTTCCGGGTGGGTTCTCGACCGCGGGGCCCGGGAACCGGCCGCCGCGGACGCGGTTCCCGTCGTTCGCCACCTTTCTCCGCCAGCCGATGGGCGGCGGGGACCAGATGGTCCTCGACGTCGTGCCCCCTCCCGCCGGTTGGGAGCGGGTCGGTCCCAGCACCTACCGGCTGGATGACGTGCGGGCCGACGTCGTGCCCTCGGGCCTGGTCGTCCGCTCCGGTGCGGCGGACCCGGCCTCGACCGCGCTGCCCTTCGACCCGGCCGGCTGGACCCTTCAGCTGGGCACCCCCGGATCCCGGGTCGACCGCGCTCTTCTGCACGCGGTGGAGAAGCTGCTGTCCGGGCTGGACCCCGCCCTGCGGGCACGCGCCAGGTTCCGCGTCGCCGGCGAGCCGGACGACTCGACCCGGACGGTCCTGTCCCGACTCGCCGCGGCGGGCGGTCCGTCGACGGCGAAGGCCGCACCGCACCGGAATCCGGCGCCCGTCAACCCCGCCCCTGCGCCCACCGCTCAGGCTCCGGCCGCCCCGGCGGCGGAGCCGGTCACGCCCGCCGCACCGCCGAACGCGCCGGCGGTGCCGAGCGTGGCCGCGGCGGCGAGGATCGCGACGATGTCGGCGATGCCCATTCCGACGGTCTCCGGAATGCCGGGCACCCGGCCCGGTCCCGCCGAGGAGGCGCCTCCGGCACGCAGGGAGGAGTCCGCTCCGGCGCCGCCCGCCCACCCGCGGCCGGTCACCCCACCGGCGACCGGCGGTCCTCCCGGCGCGCCGGAGCCGTCGCCCTACCCGCCCGAACCGCTCGTGCCGCCCGCCGCGCAAGGCTCTCCCGGACTCGCCGGGCCCGATCCGGCGCCGGGTACGCCGCCCGTCCCGGTGGCGCCGCGGCGCGACCCGCTCTCGGTGGCTCCGGGACCGACGCCGCTGGCGGTCGCCGACCGGGGCAGCAAAGCGACGGAGCAGGCCAGTTTCACCGCGGCGGCGGGGCACGACTTCAGCGAGGCGCTGGCCACCGTCAACGCGGCCCTGGCGACCTGGCCATCGATGCGGCAGGACGATTCGGCCGGGGTGAAGGCCGATTACGCCGCGGTATGCCTGTTCCTTGGCGAAGGCCGTGGTGGAGCGCAGGCGGTCAACGGAGCGGTCCGGTCCGGCCAGGAGAACGGCTTGCCCGGCCAGCTCGAGTGCCTGTCCTCGGGGATCCGCCGCCTGCCGATGCACCGGCGGCCGGTCCTGCGCCAGAGCCGGTCCGACGAGCCGGTCGAACCGGGCTCGGTCCACGTCGAGCCCGGATTCCTCACGGCGAGTCTCGACCTGGACGTCACGGTCACCGACGCCGCGGTCGATGTGCTGATCTGGCCCGCCACGGCCCGGCGCACCACGGAGCTGCTGGGCCAGCGAACACCGGACGAAGTGGTGTTCGGTGCCGGAGCGCGGTTCAAGGCGCTGGCGGTGCGCCGCGCCGACGACAGCGAGGATCCGGACATCGAGGGCCCCCGGGCCCCGCGGATCGCGGTCCTGCTGCGCGAGCTGGCGCCGGGCGAGGTCCCCGGCGACACCACCGAACTCGACGAACGCGATCAACGGGCGCTCGGCAAGCTCGACGCGGTGCTGGCCCGGCGGCGGAAGAACGCCCTCCGGCTGGTGGACGGTCCCGGGGCGGTCGCCCGGCTGACCAGCCCACTCGTCGAGTGGGACGCCGAGACCATGGTGACACCGGGACGAGCGGGCGGGCATTCGACCGTGATGGCGTCATGAGACCGCCGCGGTTGCTCGGAACGACGGCGAGCTTGGTGGCCGTCGTCCTCCTCACCGTCCTCTCCGGCGCCCCGGCCTCCGCCCAGCAGCCTCCGCAGCCGCTGCCGACCGACCAGAAGGGCTGCCTCGGTCCGCCTCAAGGGACCGAACGGTCGGCGCCGTGGGCCCAGCAACGGCTGGCACCGGAACGGGTCTGGCCGCTGACCACCGGAGCCGGGATCACCGTCGGCGTCGTCGACTCGGGGGTGGACGGCGGCTCACCACAGCTTTCGGGCGGGAAAGTCACCGCCGGGGTCGACGTCACGGCGCCGGGTGAGCGCGCGGACACGGACTGCTACGGCCACGGTACGTTCGTCGCGGGGATCATCGCGGCCTCGCGGGACTCCACCACCGGGTTCGCCGGTGTCGCGCCCGGCGCGTCGATCCTGCCGATCCGGTGCGCCAAACTAGGCGAGGACGGCTCCGCGCCGGTCCTGACGGCGGCGTCGCTGGGCGACGGCATCCGGGCGGCCGTGGACGGCGGCGCGCGCGTGATCAACGTGTCGGCCAGCACGACGGTGGACGATCCGAAACTGTCCAGCGCGGTGTCGTACGCGGCGAATCGCGACGTGGTGGTGGTCGCTTCCGCGGCCAACAGCGCGCAACAGGGCGATCCGGTGACCTACCCCGCCGCCTACCCCGGGGTCATCGCGGTGGGGGCGATCGACCGGGATGGCAAGCACGCCGACTTCTCCCAGACCGGGTCCTTCCTGTCGCTCGTCGCCCCCGGTGTCGGGGTGACGAGCATCGGCCCCGGCGGGCCGGGGCAGTGGCAAGGCACCGGGACGAGCTATTCGGCGCCGTTCGTCGCCGGTGCCGCGGCGCTGGTGCGGGCCTATCATCCGCAGCTCAGCGCGGGCCAGGTCAAGCATCGGCTCCAGGTGACCGCCGATCCGCCCGCGGCGGCTCGTCCCGATCCCGGGCTTGGCTGGGGCACGGTGAACGTCGTGGCGGCCGTGACCAGGGTGCTCCCGGAAGAGGCCGGTGTCCTGAAGCAGCTGGCGAGCCCGCCGCCGATGAGTCCCGTACCCGATCCCGAAGACGAGGGGAACGGCCGAGTGGTCGCGGTCCTCAGCCTGGTCGTCGCGGTGGTGCTGGCCCTCGTGCTGGTGCCGGCGCTGCGGCTGATGCGCGGCGGCCGGGAACGGAACTGGGCGGTGCGGCGGACGGTGCGCGTCCGGTCCCGTGAAACTGGTCCTTGAGAACCAGCCGCCGGTGCGCCGGTCGGGCGATAGAGGTCAAGTGAAGTGTGCGAGCCCAGGCTTTCCTCACTGGTAAATCAGTCAGAGGGAGGCAGTCGTGGAGAGCGCCGAGGTCTTGGTGCACGCGCCCGACCCGTTCACGGCGACCGGCGTCCGCACTCTGCTCGAACGGTCGCCTCACCTGCACGTTCGTGTCGACGACCCCGAGCAGGACCGGGTCGACGCCCCGGACGTCACGGTGGTGGCGGTGGAGGGGGTCGCCGGCGTCGAGGTGTTCGCCTACCTCCGGCGGCTGCAGAACCGGCTCGGTGCCGACGCGGCATTGAAGTGTGTGGTGGTCTGCCGGGAGTTCCGCGCCGAGGACATCCTCACCGCCGTGGAATGCGGTGTGGTGGCCTTCCTGCACCGCCAGGACGTCACCAACACCTCCCTCACCGCGATGGTCACCGCGGTCAGCAGGGGAGCGGCGTTCCTGCCGGGCTCCCTCCAGGGCACCCTGCTCGAACGGTTGAACTGGCTGCGGACCGAGGTCCTCGATCCGGAGGGGCTGACGCTGTCCGGCCTGGAAGACCGTGAACTCGCGGTGCTCCGGCTCATAGCCGACGGCTACCAGACCGAGGAGATGGCGGACCTGCTGCCTTACTCCGAGGGCACGATCAAGAACGTCCTCTACGGCTTCATCAACCGGATGGGACTGAATTCGCGGGCGCACGCGGTGGCGTACGCCTTCCGGACAGGCGCGATATGAGGCGCTCCAGGTGATTCAGGAGCAGCGGATGTCGCATTCGGACAACAGATACAGCGAGCGGGAGGTTCTGGTGAAGACGGTACGGGTAGGGGTTCGTGCGTTCGATGCGATCACGCAGGTGGGGCTGACCAGCTACTTCCGGTCGCGGCCGGAAGTGGAAGTGGTGGACTGCGCGGCGCTGACCGCGAACGACGTGCGGGTGGTCCAGGCCGATCGGATGTCGTCGCAGGTGGTGGCCGAGCTCAAGCAGTGGGCGGGCGAGGTGGCCGTGCCCACGGTGCTGGTGACGAACGAGTTGCAGGAGCACGAGGTGATGACGGCCGTGGAATGCCGCGTGGTGGCGGTGTTGTCCCGCGAGCAGGTCTCCGCCGATCGGCTGGTGGAGGTGGTGCGCGCGGCGGGATCCGGTCGTGGGGCGCTGCCCCCGGACCTGCTGGGACAGTTGCTGGAGAACGTGCGGCGGTTGCAGCGTGACGTGCTGTCCCCCAGAGGGCTCGGAGCGGCCGGACTGACCTCGCGGGAGGTGGACATCCTGCGGTTGATCGCCGACGGTTTCGACACCGCGGAGATCGCCGAGGAACTCTGCTACTCCGAGCGTACGGTCAAGAGCGTGATCTACTCGATGACGAACAGGCTGCACCTGCGAAACCGCCCGCACGCCGTGGCGTACGCCCTGCGAGCCGGCGTCATCTGAGCCCGAGGAGCCGTCGCGCGCTGGGGGCGCGACGGACATGACGGGCCCCGGGTGTGGTGAAGGAGCGACAGGAAAAGTCGAGGACCACGAACACCGCCGGACATGAAGACAGCCCTCCTCGCCAATCGGCGAAGAGGGTCTTTGCGCGTTGCAAGTACCGCGTTCAGAGGACGAAACGCGTGTGCGGGGCTACGGGGGTTCGGGACGGCAGGCCAATTCCGGCGGCAGGCGGTCCCTGAGACGGCCTTGGGCGCCGTCAGGAACGCCGTCCGAAATCCGTTGCGGTGGTATGTCGGGTGACGAAGGTCCCGGATAGCCGTGGGCGAACCCGCCGGTCAGTCCTCTATGGACACTTTCGGGATGTCCGCGTTCGCCTGCCATCGTGCTCGGTGCCGAGCTGACCCACCGGACGAGCCGAAGCGCGGTCTTCGCCGATTCCGGGGCCAGCGTGTGTCCATTGCGGAGCACCCAGTCCCGCACCCACGAATCCACCGAGGTCGGTACGGCCTCGACCCGGTCGGCGACGTGATCCACCTCGGTCCCGGCCGCGTCGAGGGCTTCCGCGAGCTGCCGGTGAAGCGCGAGCCGGATCGCCTGCGGCATCGTCGTGTGGAAAGCCTGGCGGACGGCGGGTTGCCGGAATCGCAGCCCCTTCCCGGTGCGCGCCAGCAGTCCGGCGTCGACGAGTTCGTCCACCAGACGCGCCACCTCGGCCGCCGGAAGCTCGAGGACCAGCGCAAGGTCGCGCTCCGGGAACTCGGGGCCGGACAGAGCCGCCCAGCGCAACGCCTCCTGGGCGCGCGCGGACAGGAACGCCAGCCGGCGTTTGATCACCTGCGCGGCGGAGACCGGCAGCGCGGGCCGGTCTTCGCCGTCCGGCTCGGTGAGTGCGCCGTGGGCCCGCCAGGCGTCGACGAGGTCGGTGAGGATCCGGGGGTTTCCCGCCGCTGTCCCGGCGAAAGCGACGACCGCGGGCTCCGGTGACGGTCCGGCGAGGACGGTCAGGAGGTCGGCCGCCTCGTCGTCGCGCAGGTCCTGCAGCCTGAGGGATTCCCCGGCCTGATCGCGCAGTTCGCCGAGAGCCGCGCCCGCGGTGAGCGGACGATGGGAACCGATGAGCAGCAACGGTGACCGAGTGGTCAGGTGGACCAGCTCCCGCCAGACCGACAGGCCCGCCGAATCGATCCACTGTAGATCGTCGGCGAAGAGGATCAACGGCGCCTGCGCGCAGAGTTCTCGTACCAGCCCGATGATCGATTCGGCGTCGGCCGCGGAATTCCGGTCACGGGGGATCTTCAGGGCGTGTGCGAGCGCCGCGCGGCGGGGATCGGCCGCGGTGAGCCGCACCCCCAGGCAGTCGAGGACCAGTCGGAAGGGCGAGGCCGGGCTGAATTCGTCGGCGACGCCGATCCCCACCGCGCAGCGCGCGTCGGCGAGGGCTTCCGCCGCCAGCGCGGACTTGCCGACGCCCGCCGCGCCCTCGATCCACAGCACACCACCGCGGCCTTGCTCGACCCCGGTGATCGCGGACCGGAGCCGGGAGAGTTCGGCGGCCCGGCCGACGAACTCCGTCGCGCGCAGGCGCGCCAGCCCCGAGGTGTCACCCGTCTCCATCGGCCACAGCGCCGGGTCGTCCGACCGGATCTGGTCGTAGCGGGTGGTGAGGGCGGAACCCGGTTCGGTGCCGAGTTGTTCGATGGTGATCGCCCGTACCGATTCGAAGACCTCCAGGGCCTCCTCACGGCGGCCGCTCCGGTAGAGCGAGAGCAACAGAAGGTCCTGCAGATGTTCGCGCATCGGGTGCCGCGAGGCGACGTCACACAATTCGGTGGCGACCTTTGCGTGCTCACCGAGATCCAGCAGCGCTCGCGCGCGTTGCTCGACGGCGTCGAGCCGGAGTTCCTTCAATCGCTCGCGTTGCGCCGCCGCGAACGGACCGGGCAGTTCCGCCAGCGGCTCCCCGCGGTACAGGGCGAGGGCTTCGTCGAGCGCGGCGATCGCCCCGGCGGGATCGGCGTCCCGGTAGCGGCGACGAGCTTCTTCGCGCAGGCTTTCGAAGCGGACCATGTCGATGGCCTCGCCTGGAACGCGAAGGCGATAACCCGTCGCGCTCGACTCGAGGACCGTCGGAGTGCCTGGATCGGTTTCCTGCGCCGCGAAGAGCTTCCGAAGTGCCGACACGTAGGTGTAGATACTTCCGTTCGCGCTCGCCGGCGGATGCTCACCCCAGACCGCGTCGATCAACTCCGACCGGGTGACGACCTGATCGGCGCGCAACGCGAGAACGGCGAGGACCGTGCGGCGATGGGCCGGCCCCAGGAGGATCTCTTCGTCGCCATTCCAGACCCGGACCTGGCCGAAGAGAGCGAAGCGAAATCGCATGACGGCCTCCTTGACGCTCGGGGTATTGGTCCGGGAAACGGTGGACGACTATCGAAGTGGCTGGCTTTCACAGGGACTTTCCACCCCGCCGAGGCCGGTGTCGAGCGCGGCGCGGGCCCTTCGGGGAACTCTGCGGTCCATCCACAGGGGTGCGCCGCCCCGAAACCCCGCGGAGGGCGCGAGACGGCTTGTGGGAACGGTCTTGGCGGGCCGTCAACATGCCTTCGAGCTGCGGTTTCTTGCTTCCGCGTCACGTCGTGGCGACTGCTCTCACGTGATGATCGGCCTTGGCTGTCAAGTGACCGCCGAGGGCTGTCGTAGGCCTCGGCGGGGAGCGGTCGGCGCATTGGACGGGATCCGCGGGCACTTTCATGAATACCGGAAATCGGAAAATTCGGAGCGGGGTCCCGTCATTTCTTACCGGGAAGAAAAGTGAGCGGGTCGGCGTATTCGTCCGACCGTGCCGGGAATTCGCCCGCGCTGACCGGCGCGCGCCGAGCAAACCTTGTGACACCAGGGAGTGAACGTCCACAGTGGGCGGCCTGGGTGCGGAAGGGCAGAGTCGTCCGTCATTTGTCTTGTGATCAGGTCGATTCCACTGAACGGCGGTAGTGTCGACAGTGGAATATGACAGGATCGTCGGGATGTCCGAGCCGCCGAGAAGGGGGGATGTCGTGGTGTTCGAGGATGACCGCCGGAGTCACGCGGAACCGGGGGAGAGGACGCCCTGTCCGCCACCCGATACCCGGGAAGACGTCTTCCGTCCGCAGCTGGAGCTGGCGAGTCATTTCGACGAGTACGTCGACCAGCTGGCCGGCCTGGTGGTCGTCCAGCCCCGGGGCGAGGTCCGGGACTCCTACATCGACATCCTGGTCGGCCTGAGCAACGCCGCCGAGGCGTTCCGGCGGTCCGAGGCGGGTGACGCGCAGGAGGCGGCCGAACGGCTCCGGTCCGCTGTGGACCTGCTCAGCAAGGCACGGACGGATGGATTCGTGCTCGTCCACGCCTGACCGCCCTTTCGGGCGAAGTCCTTTGCCGAAAAGACCCTCTCGCGCGCCAGGCTCGATTCTTCGCCGTCAGGCTTCCACCCAGCCGTGCTTGTGCGCCAGGTGGACGAGCTGACGCCGGATCAGCGTGATCTGCTCGCCGGTGACACCCGGCGCGGCACCGATGAGCGACTCGGTGACCTCGTCGAGGAATTCCTTGACCGTCAGGACGTCGCACAGGCCGTCATCCTGGGCGCTCGCCGCCGCACTCCGGCGCGCGAGGTCGCCGGCCCCGCCTTCCGGGGACTCGACGAGGTCCACGCGCGACGCTTTCAAGCCGCGTTCGCTCTCCAGCACGTCGAACTTCACCGACACACCCGGCCCCAGCAGCCGTTTGTCGAAGGTGAGCGCGTTGACGTGGACGAACACATCCTCGCCACCGTTCTCGGGCGCGGCGAAACCATATCCTCGGATCTCGTCGAAACTGACGATTTTTCCTTCGGGCACGACGAAAATCCTCCGGCTGTTCGATGGGTGTCCAGGGGCGCTCGGGCAGGCCGCGGGGGCTGGTCCTGGCGCCGGGTGATCAGAAGCCGCGCTCGCCGCCGTCGGACGTCTCGGTCTTGCGGGCGAGCAGGATCGGCAGGGTGTACTCCGGTTTCGGCTGCTGATCCGACCGCTTCTTCCGGGCGCCGCGATCGAGGATCAGCAGGAGTGTGCCGCAGATGATGCAAACCAGTTCGGTACCCGTCGCGCAGTATTCCGCGAAGGTGCTGAAGTGGTCCCGTTGAGCGAAGACGCCGACGGTCTCCGCGATGGCGTACGAACCGAGGGTGGCCACCCCGAAATCGACGGCCAGCCAGGTCATGAGCCGATGGCGCCACGCCAGCAGCCCGATGGCGATGAGCGGACCGGATATCGCGTTGAGGAGGAACAGGGGAGCGAGGAAACCCAGTCCTTCGATGGTCCAGAGGTAGAAGTGGACGCCGGAGGAACCCAGCAGGCCAATCACGACGGCGATGCGCAAAGCTGCTTTCATCGTGAACTCCTTCGATCCCTCTGCTCCTTCGCTTCTTACCACGGAGCCCGCTCGTCGTCCGGAACTCGTTGCGCCGGGTGGGACGATCGCCGGTCGTGGACGTGGGAAGGCGCCCTGCACTTGAGACATGTTTCGACCGCATTCTGGCACTTCGCCAATGTCCGATGGCTCTCTACCGCGGCCGCTGCCAGATCTGGTGAGCACAACTGCCTTTTCTGACACGGGTTTTCCGTATTCCCCCTCCTGGCCGGGCGCCGTGGTGGCGATGTAATTTCGGGTGAAATCGTTGTCCCGACCGGCTCGCGCGCGGCCTCGGCCCGCATTCCGGGAGATACGCTTACCTGTCTTGTGTTCTTGGACGGCAACGCCAGGGGTGATCATGGTTCGGCGCGGGAACGGCCAGCTCCGGACGAGGGAGCGAGCCGACACACCAAGCGGTGGCTTGGATCTTCGCGGCGTCGAGGGGTTGTGCACTTCGGAAGTCGAGGCACGGCTGGACGTGGTCACCCCCGGACTGACCGCCAGCGTGCCCTGGCTGATGGCCGGACAGGACACCGGGCCCGCCCCGGACGTGCCCGCCGGGCTGTGCGCCTCGGCCAAGTCGGCCAGAGAGATGACACGTGGCAAGGACGTCGGCCTTGCCGTCGCGTGGGCGGAGGAGGCGCTGGACGAGGCTCCGTGCCGTCACGACCCGCTGTGCGTGTGGCGTGCCCTCGTGACACTGGTGAGCGCCGGTGAACTGGTGACCGTGGACGAACAGTGCGCCCGGCTGGTGGAGGACGTCGAGCCGGGGCCGTTCACCCGGGCGCAACGCCGCAGCATGATGCTCCGCGCTCGCGCGAGAGTGGCCCGGCACACCGGCGATCTGCCGGGCGCGCGACGGATCCTCGGCGAGCTGATCGAGTCGGACGTGAGCCAGAACGTCCGGCTGCTCGGCGTGTCCTGGCTGGTCGACGTCCTGCTCGAAGAAGGGGCGATCGACGAAGCGGTGGACCTGATGGCCGACAGTGGCCTCGATCGGGCGGCGCAGCAATGGCTGATGTGCCGCCCGATGCTGTTGTCGGCCCGGGCGGCGGTCCGGCTGGCCATCGGCGACGCGGACACCGGTTTCCAGGACTTCCTGCAGGCCGAGCGCCTGTTCGAGGGGCAACGGATGTCGAACCGCGCCATGCTGCTGTGCCCGACGCAGATCTCTTTGGCCGCCAAGGCCGCGCGGCGGGACGAACTCGCCGCCCGGATCGCCGGTCAGGTGCTGCTCAGGGCTCGTGGCTGGGGCGAGCCGAGGGTGCTGGGCATGGCGCTGAGCACCCTGGCGACGGTCGAAAACGGGCCGGACGCCTGCGCGCAGCTGACCGAAGCGGCCGAGCTGCTCGAAGTCGGCGGTGCCCGCAGCGAGCTGATCACCGTCAACCAGGAGCTCGCCCGGCGCTTGGCGGCCCGCGACGACGTCGCGGGGGCACGCTGGCGGATCGGCCAAGCCATGGGGATCGCGAAGGAGATCGGAGCGCACGGCAGGGCGCAGAACCTGCGCGCCGAGTTCGGCGGCATGACCGACTCGGTGCGGTTGACCAAACAGGAGAGCAGGGTGGCCTCGCTGGCGAGGGGTGGCCATTCGAACGAACAGATCGCCGGAAAACTCGGTCTTTCACTGAGAGGCATCGAGTTCCATCTGTCCAATGTGTACCGGAAACTGGGTGTGCGGGGAAGGAGGGGGCTCCGCGACGCGCTCGGTGAAGAAGCAGCCGGTCGGCAGATGTGACGGTGCAGGGTGAGCGAGAGGACGAGATGTTCGAAGAAGCCGGATCGAAAGAGCCGGTGGCCGGTCCGGTGGATCCCGTCGGTGCCGTGCGGACCGAACTCGAGCGGCTGGTGGCCGACGGCCGGTGGTATCTCGCCGGGCACCTGGTGCGGATGCTGTCGGCCCAGCACTCACTGTCACGTCCCGTCACCGGCTACGCTCAGTTGGTGCACATCGCCGGGGCACGCTTCCTCGCCGGGCTCGAACAGGACGGGTCACGGCACGCTGGGCGCGAGTCCAAAGAGGTGCTCCGGGTGGTGCAGGCCCTCAATCGCGGCCGCCAGCGGGGTGAGGTGGTGCGGCTGGCTCGGGCGCCGCTGACCTCGGAACATCTTCCGGGGCCGGCGAGGATCTGGGTCGGTGTGCTCGCCCTCGCCTACGCGGGGCACCTGGCCGACGCACGTGCTCTGCTGAGGCTGGCCGAGGACACCCGCGGCGCGCACGGCACCGCCGTGACACGGTCAGGTCTCGCGCTGCTGCGGGCGAGGGTGGCGTCGTGGGGAGCGGGGCGGGAAGCCGCCGCGGAAGCGATGAAGGAGATCCTGACGGGCAGGATCCCGGCGGAGCTCCGCAGCCTCACCGTCGCGTGGACCGTGTCCGCGTCGGTGGCGGCGGGCGAATTCTCGCGGGCACGGGCTCTCCTGCGTGAACACGACTTCGACGGCCCGCTGACCGATGTCGCCGACGAAGCGGAACTCCTCTTCGCCCGCGGCGGACTGCATCTCGCCACGGGTAAGCACGAACTCGGTTACGACGACTACAAGGCCTGTGGACGTCTGCTGCTCAGCCGCTCCGTGCACAACCCGGCGGTGCTGCCTTGGCGCGCCCACGCGGCGCTCTGCTCGCATGTGCTGCAGCGGCCCGTGCTGGCCGCCTCCCTCGCCTCCGCGAGTGTCATCGCGGCGCGCCGTTGGGGTGCCAGGGAAACACTCGCCATCTCGTTGTACGCCTCCTCGACCATCGCCGCGGATCGCGACGGCGCGCCGCGCCGCGACGAGCACGGGGATTTCGGCGGCGTCGTGCTCCGGCCGGAGTTCACCGCTGTACTGAACGACCTGTGCGGTGTCACCGAGCACGCGCCGTTGACCGACCCGGAGCGTGAGGTGACCGAACTGGCTCGCGCCGGACTGCGCAACAAGGAGATCGCCGAACGGCTGTCCGTTTCGACGAGAACGGTGGAGGCCAGGCTGTCCAAGGTGTACCGCAAACTGGGCGTCACGGGCAGGGACGGGTTGCGCGGCATCTTCACCCTGTGATCAGACGGACGACACACGCGATGTCCATCTGATCACGTGTGTCGTCCGTTCAATCACGTGTGTCGTCCCCCTGATCACAGGCGTCGCGGGGTCACCGGAGGTGGGCGGCGCCGATCAGGGCCAGCAGGTCGTTCTCCCCGTCGGCGACCTTGAACGATTTCGCGTCGCGGAGCAGCTTTTCGGGATAGAAGACCTCCCCGTCGGGGAGTTCGACACCGTCGAGGCGGGTCGCTCGCGCGCCGCAGAGCTGGATCGCGAGGTCGCACACCTCGAAGGCGGTGTCCGTGGTGAACACCTTGCCGGCCGCGGAATGCGCGAGCGAACCGAGGCCGCCGGCGTCGGCCTGACCGTAGTTGTGGGCGTAGACCGCCCGGTTGAGCGCGCGGGCGGCTTCGAGCCGGGTGAACATCCGGAACAGGCGCAGCTGGACGGATTGGTGTTCACGCAAGGGTTTGCCGCCTTGGACACGATGCCCGGTGTAGCTCAGCGCGCCTTCGTAGGCGGCCCGGCCCGTGCCGAACGCCAAGAGCGCCATCGAGACACTGGCCAGTGCGTGCGTCGCGTGCATCGCGATCGCGTAGGCGTTCTCATCGATCAGCAGGTACTCCTTGGGCAACCGGACGTCGGTGAAGGAAAAGCCACCCTGGTTGAGGGCACGGAGCCCCAGCTTTTCCAGCGGAGCTCCCCGGGTGACGCCCTCCTGGTCCAAGGGGACGACGAAGATACCGCCCTTGGCGAGGCTGTCGCCGTCGAGCGTGCAGCAGACCAGGGCGTGGGACGCGGTCACCGCGCAGCTGATCCAGTCCGCTTTGGTCCCGTTCAGCACCCATTCGTCACCGTCGAGGTGTGCCCTGGTGTCTCCGCCGCCGACGGTCAGGGGCGGGGTGTGCGCCGCCATCATGTCGGAGCCGTGGTTCGGGTCGGTGATCGCGAAACAACTGGACCACGACGGCTGTTCCCCGGTGTAGTAGGGACGGCTCAGCTCGTCCACGAGCCGGGGACTGCCGAAGTTGTAGACGAACTGGAAGACCAGCGGGGCGATGAACAGGCTGGTAGCCAGTCCGGCGTCCCCGGTGGCCAATTCCTCCAGGACGAGGAATTCCTCGAACCGGGTCAGGCCGAGCCCGCCGAACTCGGCCGGGGCGGTCAGAGTGAGGAAGCCCGCCTTGCGGGCCTCAGTCATGAACTCGAAGTACGGCGAGCCGGTCGCGACCGCTTCGGCCGCGGTCATCCGGTCCAGCCGGTGGCCGATCGGGGCCGCGTACTCCCGCGCGAACACCCGGGCACGGTCACGCCACTCCTTCGCGTGCTCGCTGATCGTCAGGTCGAGTTCGGTGTACGGATCCCGTCGGGTCATTTCTCCTGCTCCTTCGGTCGGTTCAGGTCTGCGAGCACCTCGGAGCAGGCGGCCAAGATCGTTTCACGATCGACGACGTGCCAATCCCGGCCGCTGCTCAAGGCGTGAAGTTCGTCGTCGGGTTCGAACGCGAAGGCGGCGCCCGCGTGGGTGAAGACCTCCGCGTCGATTCCGCCGTTGCCGACGGCGACGGCGACGCCGCATTCGACGTCGCCGCCGGCCGCCAGTTCCCGGACCACCGCGGCCTTCCCCCCGGGTAGCCCGGGGGTGCTCAGGAGTTCGCCGGTGAACCGCCCGCCCGATTCGGCCAGGCGGGCGCCGTACCCCGAATGCAGCCCGAGGTCGTCCACCGCCTCCCGCAGCGGGAGGTCGGAATTGCCGGAGACGAGGACGATCCGGTAGCGGTACCGTTTGAACAGGTCGATGAGCTGCTCGGCGAAGGGGAACAGCTCGTCGCGGCACGCCCGCCAGGTCCGGGCGGCCGTCTCCCCGGCCTCGGCGACCGTCGCACCGCGCAACGCCTTCGCATAAGCCTGATAGGCCTCGGTCATCGCTTGGCGACGCGAATTCCCGCCGGACGCGTAGCCGCGGATCGCCCGCAGACAGGCCAGCCCCTCGTCCTTGTCGCAGACACCGTCCTCGATGAGGTCCTCGAGGAAGCGGGTGCCGAGAACACCGCGCAACAGGGTGCCGTCCAGGTCCAGCACGGCGTATTTCACGATTCGCGCTCCACCAGCAGCGCGGCGAGGTGACGCAGATCGGCGGCCGCGGAAGGCGGCATCGGCGAGGTGTCGAGCACGGCGAGGGCTTCGGCGGTGCGGTCGGCGATCATGTTCTCCACCATCGCCGGGGCGCCTGTGCCCTCGATGACCTCCAAGACCCGGAGCGCGTCCTGCTCACTCAGCCGCGGGTCGCCGACGTGCTTCTCCAGCAGCGCGCGCCCGGCGGTGTCCGTACGCTGCGCGGCCAAAGCGAGCAGAACCGTGCGCTTGCCCTCGCGCAAGTCATCGAAGACAGGTTTGCCGGTCGTGGCCGAGTTCCCGAAAAGGCCGAGAAGATCGTCCCGCAACTGGAACGCGTCCCCCACCGGCAGGGCGAACCGGCTGAGCCGATCGAGCAGGTCGGAGTCCGCGCCGGCCAGCAGCGCACCCAGCTGGAGCGGACGTTCGACCGTGTACCTCGCCGTCTTGTACCGGATGACGGTCAAGGGAGCGCCGTGGTCGTCGAGGGGGTTGAGGCAGGTGAAAAGGTCCAGGTACTGGCCGTAGTGCATCTCTTCACGCATCTGGTCGACCAGTGAACAGACGGCGGAGCGACGGCCGGGTGGCAGGGCCGCGCCCGTGAGCAGCTCGGTCGACCACATCAGCGCCATGTCGCCGATCAGGATCGCCGCCGCCTCACCGAAGCGCCGCGCGTTCCGGGCCCGCGGATACCGGTCCGCGATCGAGCGATGGACGCTCGGCCGGGATCGCCGGGTCGCGCTGTCGTCGATCACGTCGTCGTGGATGAGCGCGAACGCCTGGTACAGCTCGAGCGCCGCCGCCACGTCGACGACCGTGTCCGGTAGCCCGGTGCCACCGGCGGCCCGCCATCCCGCCGAGCAGAGCATGGGGCGTAACCGTTTGCCGCCCGCGGTGACGAAATCCCTGAGTGTTTCGGGAATCTCCGGACTGAGACCCCGGCAGGCGGCGTCGTCCCGTTTGGCTTCCAGGAAGAGGGCGAGCCGGGTCAGGACCCGCTCCCGGACCTCGTCGAAATCCAGGGACCGGCCGGTGTGTTCCGTGTAGACGGTCATGGGGTGACTCCTGTGCTCACGAAGACGGTGCCTTGTCGAGGGCGAAGATGCGGAAGCTCCCGCGCCCGCTGTTGTCCAGGTAGTCCTGATAGGCGGGGCCGTAGCTGGTGATGAGCAGCCACTGCGCGTCGTGGTCCTCGCCGGTGAGCAGTCGCGCGGTGACCGGGAGGACCTGGTTGCCCAGGGTGATGGTCGCCCTCGGGTCGGCGAGGAGGTTTTCCGACCACGCCGGATGCTTGCGGTCGCCGAAATTCGACGCGACCACGGCGTAGGAGTCGCCGTAGGGGGAGAAAAAGAGCGGCGAGGAGTACTGCTTGCCGCTACGACGGCCGGTGGTGGTGAGCAGCAACGTGCCGGCGCCGGTGGTGCCGCCGAGGCTGAACCTGCCCTTGGTCCGTTCCAGCAGGAAGCGATCCGCGGGCACCAGCACCGTGCGCATGAACGTGATGAACCAGCGTTTCGGGGCGACGCGGATCATCGTTTTCCAGAGGATGGCCTGCACTCGTTCTTTCATGACGAAAACTCCCGGATGATGAGGTCGGCGGCCCGCTCGGCGAGCATGACGGTCGGGGCGTGGGTGTGCCCCCGGGTGATCCGTGGCATGACCGAGGCGTCCACGACCCGGAGGCCGGCGACCCCGCGCACGCGCAGTTCCGCGTCCACCACCGCGCCCTCGTCCGTCCCCATCCGGCAGGTGCCCGCCAGGTGATAGACGGTGTCGGTGTGCGCCCGGACGTGCTGCTCGACGCTTTCGGCGTCGTCGGGGTCGAGCGCCGGATACCAGGAGTCGCCGACGTACGGCGCGAGCGCCGTCGTGCCGAACATCCGGCGCGCGATCCCGACACCCTGGGTCAGGCGCCGCAGGTCATGGCCGTCCGGGTCGGAGAACGTGCCGAAATCGATCTCCGGAGCGTCGGCCGGGTCCGCGGACCGGAGCCGGACCTGCCCGGAGCTCTCCGGCCGCAGCAGCACGACGGCGATGGTGAGCGCGTGATCGGGTGGCGGGTCGATTCCGTGGTTGACGAAGGCCACCGGCAGGAAGCTGATCTCCAGGTCCGGCGCCGGTTGCTCGGGGCCGCTCGCGAGGAAGCAGGCGGCTTCGGCCACGTTCGAGGTCAGGGGGCCACGGCGTTCGGACTCGTAGAGCGCGGCGGCGGCCGGTTCGCCCGCGGACGCCAGTGTGACCGGTTTCGGGCAGTGGACGATCAGCGGCGTGAAGACGTGGTCCTGCAGGCCGAGCCCGACACCCGGGGAATCGGCGACACAGTCGATGCCGTGCTCGGCGAGCTGCGCCGCCGGACCGATGCCGGACAGCATCAGCAGCTGGGGCGAGTTGACGGCGCCCGCGCTGAGCACGACCTCACGACGCGCGGTGAGCGTGACCTCGTCGCCGTCCGGGGTCAGGGCCTCGACTCCGGTGGCGCGTCCGTCGGTGACGACGATCCGCTGGACGTGCATCCTGGTCAGGAGCTCCAGGCCGGGATGCCGGAGGGTGCGCAGATAGCCGTCCGCCGCGCTCCAGCGTTCGCCACGACGCTGGGCCGTGGGGATGCGTCCGGCCCCGGTGTGGTCGCCTCCGTTCACCCCGGCGGACCGCGGTAGCCCGAGCTCGTCGCAGGCGTCGAGGAAAGCGGGCGTCGCCTCGGATTCGCCACGTACGTCTTCGACGTACAGCGGGCCCTCCGAGCCGTACACGCCCGCCTCGTCGTCGCCGACGCGGCGTTCCGACCGGCGGAAGTAGGGTTCGACGTCCGCATAGGACCATCCCTTGGCGCCCGCCTCCGCCCAGCCGTCGAAGTCGGCGCGATGACCACGGGTCCAGACGTTGGCGTTGATGGACGAGCAGCCACCCAGAACCCGGCCCCTGGGGACTCGGATCGCTCGTCCGGCCAGGCCGGGTTGCGGTGTGCTGCGGTAGTCCCAGTCGGCTTCGCTGCCGAAGAGAGCGGGGAACGCGACCGGGATCTTGATCGCCGGGTTGTCGTCGGCACCGCCGGCTTCGACCAACGCCACGGTGACGTCCTGCTCGGCGCCGAGTCGGGCCGCGATGGCGCATCCGGCAGATCCGGCGCCGACGACGATGTAGTCGAAGGCGTGTGCTGAGTCCGTCATAAGGGATTTCCCTCCATCTGGCCCTCGTCGGGAAGAGGATGGGCTGTGGCGGTGTGTCTGCGGGTATAGGCACTGCTGGTTTACCGGATCACGTTCGCCCGATCGTGGCGGGCTGTGTGAATTTCCGGTGTTTCCGCCCCAAAGGACACCGGGTGCTGCTGTGTCGGATGGTGCGAAAGAGCCTCGGTGCTGGACGAAAAGTCCTGGTTTCGGTGCCGGGGCCGCGAGGTGTCGCACACTTGCCGACGAAGGACGCGGTGGTCGCTACGGGTTTCGTTCCCGGAGATGGAAACGTCGAGAATTCGTTCAAGGAATTTGCTCGAAAACACTTTCCTCGCGCGCCGAACCTGAGATTTCCGTTAAAGTCTGCGATCCCGGAAAGAAAATCACGCGCTACGCGTCTTCCGTGGTTTTCCCGCGCAGGCCTGCGATCGCTTGAGGAGTACGAGCCATGAGTACGACCGAACAACGGCGCCACGTCGTCCTGCTGGGCGCGGGTTATCTGTCGATCTGGTCGTACCGGGCGTTGAAACGCAAGGTGGGCAAGCAGGTCGACTTCACCGTCGTCGCCCCGGCGACCGCGCACACCTTCCATGGCTGGACCGGCGAGGTCCTTTCCGGCGAACTGCCGCCGGACGCGCAACTGAGCCCGATTTCCGAAGCGATGCCCACCGCGCGGCACGTGCGAGGACACGCCAGGAGCGTGGACCGCGCCGCCCGGACCGTGGAGGTCGAACGGGTCGATGGAACGAAACAGACCCTCCACTACGACCACCTGATCGTGGGCACCGGGCAGTACGAAGACGTGAGCCGGGTGGAGGGGATGGAGGAGCACGCGTTCCGGCTGCGGGACGCGGGCCGGACCGGGAAACTCGTCGCCCACCTCGACGACCGCGTGGAAAGCGCCCGTGCGGCGACCGAGGAGAAGCTGCGCGCCAAGGCGCTGACGGTGGTCGTGGCAGGCGGAGGTCTGGCCGGGATCGAAGCGTCGGTCGCGATCGCGCAGCGGCTGGCCCGTGCCACGGAGGGAACGCCGGAACGGGAGTACGCCGAAGTCGTTCTCGTCACTCCCACCGGCGAACTGGCGAAGGAGATGCCGCCCAAGCTGCGCGCGCATGTCCGCAAAGAGCTCCAGGACAACGGAGTACGTCTCGTCGCGCCGGCCCGGGTCGTCGCCGTGGGCCCCGACGGGGTGAAGCTCGACGACGGTTCCTGGCTGGCGGCGTCCACTGTGGTCGCGGCGATCGGGAACAGCCCGCGTCCGTTGCCGGGGCTCGACGACCTGCCGGTCGACGACCGTGGAGCCGTGCGGGCCGATCGCATGCTGCAGATCGCGCCGGAGGTGTGGAGCGGTGGCGACGCGGCGTCCGTGCCGCTGGCGTCCGGCGAGCCGTGTCCGGTCGATGCGGCGTGGGCGATCGGTCAGGGGAGCTGGGTCGGCGGGAACGTCGCGCGGGTGATCCAAGGCCGCGCGCAGCGTGAGTTCACCTGGAAGAGCGTCGGGGTCACCGCCGGCTTCGGTCGCGGTCACGCCGTGCTGGAGGCCTGGGGGATGTCGTTCCGCGGCCGCCCCGCCTGGCTGTCGAGGGCGGCGTTCTTCGGTTACTACCTTCCTTCACGGCCTCAGCTACGCCGCGTGCTTCAGATGCTCTTGGCCCGGCGCCGGGGGAAGTGACCGGGGCTGGGTGGTCGTGTCGAGCGGAGTGGGCGTGTTGCGAAAGCCACTTTGGCAACCTTCAACGTTGCGAAAGTGGCTTTCGCAACACTCGATTCCTTCAGAAGCGCGGCGCCCGGCCTCGCGACGTCGCATCATGCTGGAGCACCTGTATCGATGCTCCGTCCGGCGTCCGGCCTCCGGGACATGGTGCGAAAGCCACTTTGGCAACCTTCAACGTTGCGAAAGTGGCTTTCGCAACACACCTACGCCGCCGGGCGGCGTCGGGCATGTCGGATCGCGGGGACGCGGGGGCGCGGTTCGTGAAGTGATTCCCTCCTAATCGACGGGACCTGTCCGATGGTGTGGACGGAAGAGACCTGTGCGGCGAAGGTGATCTGACGAGCACTGGGCCCAAGGAGGAACCTTGCGATACCGAAGACTGCTCACCTTGTTCGCCGCACTGATCGCACTGCTGGCGGCCACGGCCGCGATTCCCGCGACGTCATCCGCGCTGGGCGCGGTCGACGTCGCCACCCGTGTCGCGGATTCGGTCGGCTTCGCGTCCGGGGGAATCCACCTCGAGGACGGAAAGGCCGTCGTCAATGTCGTCGACGACGCCGCCGAGCGGAAGGTGCGCTCCGCCGGGCTCAAGGCGAAGAAGGTCAAGCGTTCCCTTTCGGCCCTGACCGAGGTGAAGAACCAGCTGGACAGGCTCAGGAACGTCCCCCAGACCGCCTGGGGCATCGACACGAGTGCCAACCAGGTCGTCGTCACCGTCTACGACGCGGCGACGAAGGCGTCCGCGGACCGGGTCACCGCGGCCGCGGCGGCGTTCGGCGGCAGTGTCCGGGTCGAGCGGCGCACCGGGAAGCTCTCCCTGCACATCGCCGGCGGCGAGCAGATCAGCAGCAGCGCCGGGGCCAACTGTTCCCTGGGCTTCAACGTCACGCGCGACGGCCAGCCGTTCATGCTCACCGCGGGCCACTGCACGAACGCCGGTGGAACGTGGTCCGGTGGCGACGTCACAGGCGCGCCGGTCGTCGCGAGTGACTGCCCTGGCGCGGACACCGGTCTGCTCTCGCGTCCGAACGGTACCGGGCCGGGACAGATCGTCAACGGTCAGCGCATCACCTCCGCGGCGGTTCCCCTTGTGGGACAGCAGATCCAGTCCCATGGCAAGACGACCGGGACGCGCGCGGGCCGGATCATCGCGGTGAATCAGTCGGTCAACACCGACGTCGGCGTCATCAACAACACGTTCATCGCGGAGATCGTGACGCTGCCCGGTGACTCCGGCGGTCCGGCGTATGCCGGGACCCGGGGTCTCGGCACTCTTTCCGGCGGTGACGACCGGGTCAGCTTCTACTACCCGCTCACCCTGGCGATGCAGGCCTACCGGCTCAAACTCGCCTGACGACCCACGGCACCGTCCCGACCGATCCGGGCCGTACCAACGGCCCGGATCGGTCGTGAGCGGACAACGTACTGGCACACAACGATTTTGAGGGGAGGTGAGAGAAGTGTCGGGTGGTTCGGTCAAGTTGCCTGCCGAGTTGCAGACCTTCTTTTTGGTGACGTTGGGGATGCCCTGGCCGGAGGGTAACGACGAGGCGTTGTCGGAGTTGGAGCGGGCGTGGCGTGGGTTCGAAGCGGCCGCCGAGGACTACCGCGAGGCGGTGCGGGCCGGTGGTGCGGGGGTTCCGGGTGCACTGGTGGGGGAGACCGGGGAGTTTTTCGGGTCTTATCTGGGTGGGGACGTGGTGTCCGGGGTCGAAGCGCTGGGGGAGTCGGCGTCGAGTCTGGCGGGGATGGCGAAAACGGCCGCGGCGGATGTGGTGAAGGCCAAGGTCATGATGATCGCGATGGCGGCGATGGCGTTGGCGACGATCATTCATCTGCTGGCGACGTTGATCGGTGCGGCGTTCGTGGGGCTGGCGCAGTTGACGGCGCGGCAGGCGTTGATGGCGATCTGGCGTGGTCTGGTGTCGAAGATGCAGGCGCTGGCCGCGATGAAGGTCAATCGGGAACTCGGGATCCACGTGTTGAAGGCGATCGGTGCCGGGGTGGTGGCCGCGGCACCGCATACGGTGAAGTTCGCGCTCGCGGGCGCGGGGATCATGGGCGGTTTGGATTTGTCGATCCAGACCGGTCAGATCGCGGCGGGGAAACGTGACGAGCTGGACGGCAAGTCGCTGCTGGGCTCGTTCGGTGGCGGGGCTCTCGGCGGCGCGTTCGCGGGGATCTTCCACGCGGCTGCGGTATGGGCGCGGGGTGCCGCGGCGGGGTGGGGGGACAACGAAGCGGCGAGATTGCTGGCGGATCGAGTCAAGGTCGAAGGAGTGCCGCTGGAGGCCCTGAAGGAGGCGGGGGAGCGCCTGGCGGTTGCGCCGCGGGCGATCCCCGGCTCGGTGGAGGCGCTGGGACACCTGTCGTATGGAGCCGGTCAGGTCGGCGTGGTGTTCATCACCGCGCCGGTGATCAACCTGGCGACCGGGTCGCCACACGCGAGTCCGTGGCTGGGGATGCTGGGGGCGTTGTCGGGGTTCGGGGGTGGCCGCGGCGGTAATGGCGCTGGTGGCCGCCTCGACGCGCTGCTGGTCGATCTGGGGCATTTGCCGAAGGCGGTGGAGTTCACGATCCCGGCCGGCGACGTCAAGACGGACGTCAAGACGGACGTCAAGACGGACGTCAAGGCGGACATCAAGACCGACTTCACGGCCGACATCAAAGCCGGTGGCAAGGCCGACGGGGGCCTCACCACTGGGGAACGGCTTTTCCTCGCCCCGCCACCGTCCTATGCGGACACGATCGCGGCCGATGCGGCACAGCGTTCGGTGGCCTCGACCACGCCCGGGCAGGCGCTCGGCACTCTCTTCACCCCCGCGGGACACGAGAATTCCACTGCGCCGGTGGCTTCGGTGGCCGACCCGGTCTCGACAGTCCACATCGGACACAAGAGTGAGCCGGCCGTCACGAGCCCGGCCGCCGTCGACGAAAAGGTGACGGCGCAATTACTCACCCCCGCGGCACAACCGCAGCCAGGTGCGGTGGACGTTAGCCGCTCCACGGCCACCACCGCGGCCTCGACCACCGCGGCCGCCACGCAACCGGCCGCCGGTACCGACGCCGGTAGGACGGCTCCGGAGCGCGGCGCCGGCGCCGCGCCCGAAACAGCGGCCGCGCGAGACACCGGCGTGGCCACCCCCGCGCAGGCGCCCGACACGAAGGCGGTCGACACTTCGTCGGCCGGCCCGCAGCGAGCCGAGAGCACTCCCGCGACCAGCAGCGCGGAGACCGCGCCCGCTCCCGAAGCCCCTGTGGTTCCCGAGCGCGCCCCGATCTCGACGGAAAGCCCGCAGCGGGTCGAGGGTGCTTCCGCGACCACCAGTGCGGAGACCGCGCCCGCTCCCGAAGCACCTGTGATTTCCGAACTCTTGCCGGTCGCGGCGGAAAGCCCGCAGAACCGGCCGCAGCCGGCGGTCACCCGTCCGGCGGCCGCCGAAATACCGACGAGCGACCGCGCGACCCTCCCAGAGAAATCCGCACCCGAGCGGACGACCGCCGACCTGTCTGCCAGGCCGGGGAAGACAGAACTCACGGAGCCCAAGGTCGAGACCGCGGGGCCACAGAGCGGACGATCGGGCGCGGCGACCCCTGCCCGGGTCGAAGGCAAGCCGGTCACGGAGGCTGCCGCGCACACCGCTCAGTCGTCCGACACCCCCAGCCGCCCGGCACCCGCGCGGCTGGAACCGGACCGGAAGATCGCCGAACCGGTCGTGCGAGCGGCGGAGGCCCGGACCTCGGTCACGGCCGACGCGCCGTCGCGTCCGGCCACCGGTGCCGGACGCGAAGACAACCGTGGACAGACGCGCGACGACGCCGGTTCCGACGAGGCGTTGCTGATCCCGGTCGCCTACGTCGACGAGACCCCGCACACCGCGCTCCACGGCGAGGAGCCCCCGGCGCGGATGGGCCGCGCGGAGTGGGCGGAGTGGGAAGAACTCCGCGGAACACTGACGGCGACGCCCTACAAGGCGGAGCGCTTCGAGCCCTACGCCAAAGGTGAGAGCGAGGACGGCAAGCTGGGCGGCCGGATCACGCAGATCCGGTTCTCCGTCCGGCGGGGCCGCTTGGCCAACGGGACCTGGATCCGGGAGATCGCGGTCCCGCTGGCCCTGGTTTCCGACGACGTCGATCAGAAGACCCGGGAAACCCTCATCGAGTCGCTGCAAAAGGAACTCGCCAGGCTCGAAGCCGCCACCGATCCGCACCTCCTGCGCCTCGGCAACGGCGACCGCGCCCACTTGCGCCTGGAAGCCGTGGCCGCGGACGGGTTCGCGGAGGGCTGGGACCGGTATTCCGGGGAGAGCCTTCCGGTCACCGTCAAGAACGGGGAGGGCGAGACCAACCAGGTCGAGTGGTTCCTCGGTTCCGGTACGGGCGCCATGCTTCACGAGATCGTCCACGCCGCGGGCGGCAAGGACGGCTACCGCGATGCGACCGCCGGCGCCCGACGCGAGCCGGTGCGGGGCATCATGGGGCCATCCCCCGAGACGGAGCGGTTCATCGCCCGCGAGACCATGGCCGTACTGGACGGGCTGTCCCTCGCCGCCGGAGACCACGGCGGCGGGCTCCGCAACCCCGACCCGGCGCGGGCGGGCTCGACCTCGGTCGTCTCCAGCGAGCCGTACAACTCGATGCATCGGCCCGCCGAAGCCCCGAAACCCAAGAAGGACCCCGACCCACCGCCGCCGTTGTCGACCCACCGCCGCGGCTCGTCCGGGTCGCGGCCGCGTTCCCAAGGATCCGACAGCGGTCCGCGAGGCTTGTGGCGGCGGTCGAACCCGTCGCTCGGCACCCTCCCGCTCTCACCCTCGATGCCCACGCTCATCGAAAGCGATGCCGAGGCGCGGGCGGGGTTCGCCCGGCTCGTCCGTCCTTCCTTGGTCGCGGTACCGGATTTCGAACCCGTCCGGACGGCCGTCCTCGCCAAGGTGTCGAAGTACGAAGACTGGGTGCGGGAGAACCTGTCCGACGCCAAGCTCGCGGATTTCGGCGCCACCCTGGACGGCCTCAAGCTGGACATCAGCCCTCGGCTGAGCGTCACCGTCGAGGTGCACGCCATCGATACGGCGCAAAATCCGGTGGACCGGACGACAGAATCGGTGACGTCGAGCGAGCATCTGGCGAAAACGATCCAGGCCGCCGACCAGATCGAGCGGACACCGGTGAATCCGACGAGCTTCAGCGCTCCCGCCGGACCGGTGACCGTCTCCGGCGGGCTACGGGGGATCGGCTCGGCTTCCCAGAGCGGCGTCGTGGCGAAGCGGACGTCGAGCAGCGCGTTCGACGTGACCGAACAGCGGCAAGGCACTCGCTCGCGGCATGACGTGACGTATCGGGTCAAGGTCTTCGAAAAGGGGCACTCGCGGGGGACGCGGGAGCGCGACCCGGGCGACGACGTGGTCCTCGACCTGGAACTCGACTGGCCCAAGAACGCACCCGCGGAACCTCTGACACCGGCCGCTCCGGTCGGCGGCAGGCCACCCGGGCAGCGGGCGATCGACTTCGCCGAAGTGCACAAACGCATCAAGCACGTCGAACTCAAGGGGACGAAGAAGGTCTTCGACGCCATCGTCGAACAGCTCGACCTCAAAGAACGGCGTGACGGCGAGGTCGTCGCCCTCAAGACCTGGCTGGACAACCTCGGTGGCGACCACGGCAAGGAACTCGTCACCGGCGGTCTCGCGAAACGGACGTTCGAGTTCAGGCACCGTGAACGGCTGGAAATCCTGGTCCGTAGGCACAAACCGGAAGCGGGGTCGCGGCCGCATTCCTCCCACGCGGGCGGCAGCCAGAGCTCGATCGGTCATCGCCGGTCGAGCAGCGCGCTCGACACGGACGAGCGGAGCGGCACGCGGGAATGGGGAGGATCGCTCGGGAGCGGATTCGGTGAATCGCTCTCGGACCTGGTCGGCGCCAAGGTTTCGGTGACCGCCTCCTACGCGCGGTCCGCCTCCGATTCGGAAAGCCACGCCACCAGCCTCGAACACGAATCGATCGAACAGCTCCACGGCGCGTTCGAAAAGCACGACGAGGACTTCCCGTTCGCCGTGACGATCATGCCGGAATCCGGCGATCGCCCGGTCAGCCGTGGTTCGGGCTCCAGCGCGGGCCGACGGCCGTCGACCCGTGATGGCCGGGTGTACGAACTGGTGGTGCCCGGGTCCGTGCACGTCTATCTCGCCGAGGCGGGGCAGATGGACTCGGAATCCTCCATGGCCTTCGGCTCGGGCAGTGACGGGCAGGCGTCCTCCAAAGCGGGGATGACCGTGAAAGAGGTGCCAGACAGGGCCGCATCGCACTGGAAGATCGCCGAAAGCGACCGGAAGACCATCGCGGGCGTCGTGGCGGCCGTGCTGCGGGGCGAGGAGGAGATCACCGACCACCAGAGCCAGGCGGTGCAGGACGACCTGGCCGCGCTGCTGGGCGAACCCGGGCGAGTACGGGAACTGGTCGCCGGAACGCGCATGCCGCTACCCGGGGAGCGGAGTCTCTTCATCGACGCCCAGGTGGCGCGAGGGCGTGGACACTACGTCAAGCAGGCCACGTGGAAAGAGCTCGCGAGCAAGGTGGCCGTCGGTGAGACCTCACAGGTCGGCAGTTCCCGCTTGCGGGAGGGCATGCTGTCGATCGAGGTCGAGGCGGATGCCGGGCCGGTGACGATCCTCGGGTCCGTGTCGGCTTCGCGGGAACACGAGCGGGCCTGGAACGTCGGCCAGTCCATCCGGAAGGAACAGGGCTGGCCCGGCGGCGCGGACGCCGTCCACCTCTTCAACTACCCGATGACCCTCAACTTCCGGGTGGGCACCGATTGGGCGAACATCGACAAGGAGCTCGAGTTCGAGGATCCGGAAGCCGGGGTACCGATTCCCGGACTCCAGGCACGGCTCCAGGTGGCGGCGCCGGCCCGGCGGGGGGTCAGGGTCGGGGTGGGGATCGAGCATCTCGACGAAACCACTTGGGGCGATCAAGCCGGGTTGAACACTTCGGCGCTGAGGCCGGGGGGACGGCCGGTCCGCTCCGAGCTCGACTCGCTGCAAGCTCTCCTGGACTTCCCGGCGACCATCATCGAAGGGTTCTCGGGGTTGCTGCCCGAACCGGACCGGACCCGCGATCGGGTCGCCGGCGCGGTCAAGCACCTCGCGGCCGGGGAAAAGCCCACACCGCTCGGGATTCACCACGAGGGTGAGTCCGCGCGCGACGCCTCGCAACAGAAGATCGAAACCTGGGCCGGCCACGCCGCACGTCAGGCCAGGCTGCCGCTGACCGCCAAATCCGACGTGCTTCCGTTGGACAGCTTCAACGAAGGCGGCTTCTTCGCGACCGGTAGCCGCGACCTGCACGGCACGGTGGAGCTGAAGACGGATCTCCTGGAGCCGCAGATTCTCCGGCTGGACGACGCGCACGTCTTCGCCGACACGACGCGGACGACGACGGAACTCTCCCCCGAGGAACGCAGAAAACTCGGCGCTGAAGCGTCCGCCAAGGCCACGGTGCCCACGGGTGGCCTGGCGACCGTCGGTGCCCAGGCCAAGGGAGGACTGGCGCGCGAGCGGAGCGACGAAGGCTCCGAAACAGTGGTGGACGAGACCCGCCGTGAGACGACCGAACGCGCCTACCTCGTGGCCTGGGATCACCGGCACCACTTGACGCTGTCGGTGCTCGAAGGGCGTACCGGCATGCTCGGCGGACGGCACACCGGAGAGGCGAAGAGCCGGTCGCTGGAGAAGTACGTCCCGATGGCGGAACTCCGCTGGGTTCCCGCGTCGGCACTCGCCGAGATCGGCGGCCTCCCGCCTGCCGAACTCAAGAAGCTGCACCCGGACGACCAGAAGGCTCTCTCCGCCGGGACTCAGGCCCGGTCTTCGTCCGGTAACGGCCCCGAAGACATCCTTGGTGATCTCGACCCGGCGGACTCGTCGGTGGTGCCCCGGCTGATCGCGAACCTGACGACGGAATTGCGCGCCTGGGAAGCCAAGATCACCGAGCCGAAGGTCCAGCGCGAATTCAGGGCACTGCACGACGAGATGCTGGGGAATTTGGGGACACACCTCGCGCTCGGCGGGTTCGGTGACACCGTGCGCGCGATGCTCCGCGGTGGCGCCGTGCGGTTCGGGAGGCGGGACCTCGACTCGGGAAAGCTCGAACAGGTACTGGTACTGAAGGCCAGGTTGCCGCATGGCCAGGAGAATCCGGTCGGCTTCGACTACCGCGTCGAGTCGTCCAGTACGACGACGACGCGGCACCGTGGCGGCGTCGCCTGGGAAAAGTCCTACGGCGTTACCGCGGAAAGCGCGCCGAAGCTGCCGATTCCCGAGTTCACGGGCTCTTCGAAACTCGGGCTGGACCAAGCGATCTCGCCGCACGCCGGGGTGCAGGGAGCGCGGACGACCTTCCGCGGGCCTGAGCGGGCCGCCGCCACGACCGTCAAATTCGCCTGGAACGGCAAAGCGACGCAGCGGATCCACGATCTCGAGGTCTGGGTGGAGGTCCATCCCTGGGCCAGGTCCGGGGTCTATGCCCGCCACGTGCCGGGTATCCGCCACCAGCACGTGCGGGAAATCGAAAAGCTGAGTCCGTCGACCTTGGACGCCGTGGTGCGCTCCACGCTGCCCGCCTTCCTGACCGACAGCGGCTCTCCCTCGCCCACCATGACCGGCTCCCTGCGCGAGCATTGGGCCGACGACGGGCGCGGTGCCTCCTGGCCGGACGACGCGGCGCTCTGGGGGTTCCCCGTCGAGGCGCCCAAACTCTACGCGGAGATCCACAAGACCGTCGAAAGCATGAACGCGGAGCGCACGTTCGCCGTCCTGGTCGCCACGCAGGCGCCCTTGCTGGGACGACGCCTGCCGTCCTTGCTGTCCGAGGACGGTTACCTCGTCGACGTGGGCAGCCGTACGACCATCGACTCCGTCAGGATCAAGCTGGATCTGGGGGACCGGTACCTTGTCCGGGAGATCGAGGGCGCGTCGCTGACCGTCGGCCGTGACGCCGCGACGAGGGCCACCGTCGAGCGCTCGCACGAGGGTACGGTCTCGGGCGGGCTGCTCGGTGGGCCGGTCTCCGGGCTGGTCGGGGAACTCGGCAAGGAACGGCAGTTCGGAGCTCCCGCCGAAGAGGTCCCGATCGAACTCGGCGGGACCCCGGAAGGCCGGGGCGATGGTGTCTTCTGGGTCAGCGCGGTCCCGGATTTCACGATGATCTTCAAGCAGGCCAATGGAAAGGAGGGCAAGCCCCTCCGGATCGGCCCGGATGGCCGGATCGATCTGCTCGTCGACCGCGCGGGGTTGGCGGCGCTCGGTCTGGAGCCGCCCGCGGGGACCCGCGGCGGGCTCGCGCCGGGCATCCCGTCGATCGCGATCAGGGTGCCCACCGCCATCAGCCGGACGTCCACGTTCGCCAGTGACCGGACGATCAAAGCCGCGAGTGCCAGGAATCCGGTCGGCGAGGCGCGAAGCGACGCCACCTCCGTGCATCGCGCCGTGAGCCGGGAGAAGGATCTCAAGATCCTGCGCAAGGAATTCGCCGCCTTGGGCGGGACGACCGACCGGCCCGCCGTCCGGGTGGAGGTCGACGAGCGCTTCCGGCGCCTCGAGACCGCGCTGGACAACGTCCCCGCGCCGATCGCACGCCAAGTCCTCGACATGGTCCGCGGGGCGATGTTCGCCACCGAGAACATCCCGGTCCGTGCGATCGACATCGACGGCCACACGCAGCGGCAAACCATCCGGCCGTTGTCCCCGGACGATCTCGGACGCCTGGTGGACGACGTCGCCCACCAGCTGGAGCAAGAGAACAACCCGTTCCGCGAGGGAGGCCTTCTCGCCGGTCTGGGCCCGCAAAAGGACGTGGCGCTCCTGACCCGGCTGGCGCACCTTGCCACGGTGAACCTGCCGCGGGTGGGGCGCGACTTCCTGCTGCAGCACCCGGCTTTCCACGCTCTGCTCGCCAATCCGGACGCGCTGAAGGAAGCGCTGTACGCGGCAGGCGAACTCGAACCGGATCGCCGGACCCCGGCCGGAGCCGCGGTGAACTCGGCCCTGCGGGCGAGAGTGCCCCTGCTCACCGGGCTGATCGTGCTCGGCGTCGCAGGGGTCACCAGGTTCCTCAACGACGGCGACCGCTACGCCGGGCTGGAGGTTCAGCCCGCGCGGGAGGCACAGCTCGTCAAGTCGGCGAGGGGAGTCAAAGAGACACTGCAGAAGGCGCTCGATACGACTGCCGACCTGGCCGGCCGGGAGTGGCAGGACCCGAAGGCCTGGCACGGCCTCAGCGAGCAGTGGGCGAACGCGATGCAACAGTTCGCCGTCTTGGCCGGTGTCGGCCTGGAGACGCACGCCGCGCGTGCGGACGCTTACGCCCGTTACGTCGCGGAGGGAGTGCTGCCCGCGTCGGATGTGCCGTCGAGGCCGGGTGAACTCACGTCCCGGGTTCCCCTGGCTTCCTGGCTTTCGGACGAAGGCGAGCTGGCCGCGTTCTGGGAGCGGCTCGCGGCCGGGGCGGGACACGTGCTGGCCGGTGCCGAACTCGCGGTGTTCGTTCAGGCGAGGAGGTCCGCCGACGGACCGGTCTTCGCCGTCGCGGACCCGGAAGGCCGTCCGGTCGAGCTGAATCCGGCCGCCTTCAGGGACTGGGCGGCGGAAAAGGGCCTCGCGGCGCCTCTTTCCCTCTTCCCGGCTGCTCGGATTCATGGGCCGTTGCTGACCGTCCCGTTCAGCGGGGGGCTCTGGGCGGGGGCGCGGGATTCCCGGCCGGTGCCAGGCACGGCGAGGCCGGGGATGTTCGAGCTGGTCCTGGCCAAGGACGGCGAGCGGCCACAGCCGCACCAGCTGGCGGCGGCGCTGCGGGGGAGCGCGTGGAACCACGCCGACGAGATCATGCTGTCCGGACGCGACCGGGCGGATCTGGAGCTCCTCGGTTCCGCGTTGAGCCGCGACCTGGGTGCGACCGTGCGCCACGAGTTCGAGCGGGGCAAGGCGCCGCTCCTCGTCACCTCGGACGGGCATCTGGCGGTGGGCGGACTCGGTGCCCAAGGCGCCCCGGGCCGGCGACCGGCCGACGGGATCACCGCACTGCCCTTGCCCCTCGACCTGGGTGTGGCTTTCGTCGACCCGGCTTTCACTCGCAACCTGACGGGGGCCTTCGAAAACCACCCGGACGACCGGATCCCGGTGGCCGTTCACCACCGCGATGGCCGGTTCTTCCTGCCGGACGCGCGGAAGCGGGAGTTCCCCTATGACCCCTTCCAGTTCGCCGAGGCGCTCGCGAGCCAGCCGCTGAGCCTGGTGAGGTGGGCGCGATTCTCGAAGGTCTCCCTCTTCGCCTGCGATCTGACGAACGAGAGCCTGAGCAAGCTCAAGGCCGCCGTCGCCAAGCTGCCGGTGCTGGCACACCTCGATGTCGAAGCGATCAAGCTCAACACACGCATCCACATCACGCCGGACAGCGATGTGCTTTTCGGTGATCAGCGCGCGTTGCCGGAGGGGACGCTTTCGCTGACCCCGCCGGGCGCCATCGTCCCGGTCCTGGCCGACCCGGCTTCGGCCGATCCGGGATTGTCGGTGGCGCGGTTCGGGGAGGACGGGGTTCCTCCGGCCGAGTTCCTCACTTGGCGTCCCGGGGACTCCGGAAGCACACTGCTCGGGCACGCGCGCCAGTTGGTGGTCTCCGACCTGATCAGCCGTTTGGTCGCCAGGTTAGGGGGCGGCGAGTCGCCGGAGGTTCGGGACCGCGTGAGCGAGCCCATGCCGGAGAGCTGGGTCCGCGCCTGGCTCGAAGGCACGGGTTCTCCCCACCACCCCTTGGGAAGCTTCCGGGAGGCGGACACCTTCGCCCGGGAGTCGGGTCACGTGGTGAACGCCTGGGAGGTCGCGCAGGCGTGGGGCCGCGCGAGGGTTTCGCAGGAGACCCGGCTGGACGAGCGCCACGAGATCCCGGCGGAGGACAGGGTCCGTATCGAGTACATGGTGGACGGGTTCGTCGACGCCGCGGTGCAGGCGCCGGCGGCTTCGTTGCCACGAGTGCGGAGCGCGGTGTTCGTCGCGCCGGGTTCCCTGGCCGGTACCGACGGGCTCGGCGCGGTGGTCGAGTCCCGGATCCGGCTGCGGCTGAGCAGTTATCCGCCTGGCGTGGTGACGGTCACGGCGGACCAGCTGCTGGCCCAGGTGTCGGTTTCCGCGCTCACCCGCCCCGACGGCGATCCGCAGATCGGTGTCGTGCAGGTCCATGTGGAGGGGCAGCGTGCGCTGAGTGGTCTCTACGGTCCCGAGGCCTATTCCCTGCCGGGCGATCGCCCGAGTCGCCACTGGAAGGAGCTGGACCAGGCGCGTGCGGATCTCGCGCGGCTGGCCGACGGTGCTCCGGTTCTCGCCCGGGCCGGAGAGATCATGAATCGACTGCACCAGCCTCCCCGGGTCTTCGTGGAGCGGGAGCCGTCGCGGGTGCACCAGGCACACCGGGAACGTCATCGGGCCGCCACGGACCTGGTCGCTTGGGAACTGCTCTGGAATGGCGAGCAGGCCGCGATCGAGCGGGCGCGTGGCCTGGTCACGGCGGTGGGCTGGCCACGTCGAGGCGGAGTCGTGGGCGGCGCGCCGCGGGCCGACCAGCCTGCTCCGTCGACGGAAGCCGGTTCGTCGAGGGCCGCGGCTTCCACGACGCCGGAAGAGCCGCCTCCACCCGCCGACGTGATCGGGTGGCAGCCACCGATGCCGGGTACGCCGGGGCCGCGCACCCTGAACGAGTACGTGGTGGAGAACCACACCATCGCCGGGGAGCGCAACTTCAACGCCTTCATCGGGCCCAATGAGCTGGGCAAGATGCCTCTCGAACTTTGGGAGATGGTACGAGACCACCTCAGGAACGACGGGACACCGGCAAGCTGGGCACGGGCCTGGGCCGAGAACATGGGGCCACGTCAGCCGCTCCAGGCGCGGTTCGGCGGGACGCACGGTGTCGCGGCGGCTTCGGGAGGGTTGCTGAACTCCTCCGAAGTGCAGCAGGCATGGAATCGCGCGCGAACCACCTTCGAAACCCGGCTGAGCGCCAGTGGTGAGCTCGACGGAATCGACCGGCACTTCTCCATCGGCCTGATGATCGACGGATTCGTCGACGCCGCGCTTCAGCCGCCCCCACGGATACTTCCGAAAATCCAGGTCGCGGTCTTCGTCGCACCGGGCTCGTCCACCGGGGTGTCCCATCTGCGGACGACGGCCGGGCACAAGATCGATTCCCGGCTACAGCAGTATCCGGCGCACGTGAGGTCGCTGTCGGTCGAGCAGTTGCTCGCCCGTGTGTCCATCACCGCGCTCACCAGGCCAGACGGTGACCCTCAGATCGGCGTCGTCCAGGTGCGGGTGGAAGGGCAGCGGAGGTTGTCCGGGCTCTACGGCCCCGAGATGTACACCGACCCGGCCAACCCGCTTCCCTCGCACCAGACGCACTTGGCAGAGGCGCGGAAGGTACTCGCCGGGCTCGCCGAGGACCATCCAGCGTTCGCTCAGGCGCGCGAGATCATGAACAAGTATCACCAGCCGCCTCGCGTGTTCGCCGATCAAGAACCGCCCCGGTTGCATCAGGCGCATCGGGAGCGTCGCCGGGCCGCCACCGAACTCGTCGCCTGGGACCTGGTACGAACGGTGCCCATCATTCCGGGCGAAGAGGTATGGGCGGCGGAATTACGAGCCCGGGCCTTGGTCGCCGCCGTGGGCTGGCCCCGGGAAAGCAGGCTTCTGGGCGGTGCGCCGCGCGATGATCGAGCCGGGCAGGCGAGCGAAGCCGGTTCGTCGAGGTCCACGGGAACCGAGCGGATGGTCGACGTGGCGTCGCGGTTGCCGGGCGGCGACGCGCTGGCCGGATTGTGGGAGCGGCTGGCCGGTCCCGAGGGGCGGATGTTCGATTCCGCCGGTGGCCCCGTGCGGGTCCGGGCCGTGCTGTCGGATGACGGGCCGCTGTTCGCGGTGGAGTCGGCGGCCCGGCAGCTCGAGCTGACTCCCCAGGAGTTCGTCTCGTGGGTGGCCGAGCACGAGGTCTCGGCTCCTGAGTCGCTCTTCCCGCACCGGGACACCGTCTCCGGGAAGGGCAAGGCCCGGCAAGAGAGCGGGCCGGAGCATGTTCCCGCGGTGGTGCGGCAGGCGACCGGTCCGGCCGCGAGCAGCGACCTGGTCACGGTGCACGACGGCCGGGGCACCCCGTACGCGAACGCGAGGAACTCTCAGGCTCTCCTCGCTTCGATGCTGCCGGGAAAGACCACGTTGGCGTCGGTGGCCGATCTCCCCGGCACGCTCTTCTCCTGGGCGGTCGGCACGCATCTTTCGATCGCTTCCTGGCGGGACGGGCGGATCCATCTCCATTCCGACGGTCGGGTCGGCACTTCGGAAACCTCGGGTAGGGGACCGGCCGCCTCGGCGGACCTGGTCAACTGGGCACCGTCGCCGGCGGGGAGGACCCTGGTGGACGAGGTGCGGGACATCAGCCTCGTCAACGACAAGAACCTCAAACTGCTGATGGGTAAGGGCAATCCCACCCCGATGCCCGTCGAGCTGTGGAAGCTGGTGCAGGACCAGCTCGAACTCGACGCGGTACCGCCGGAACTGGCGAGGAACTGGGCCGGATCCCCGAGCGTGCATCGACTCGGAGACCAGCGAGCGGCGGAGGCCTCTGGAAACGTCCTGAACCCCTGGGAGATCAAGGCGGCGAAGGGGCGGGCCCGGGCCTACTTGGAGACGCGGACGACCGATTTCGGCACTCTTCCCGAGCCGGCTTTGGGCAAGATCAAGCTCATGGTCGAGGGCTTCGTCGACGCCGCGGTACAGGCGCGACCGGAGTCCTTGCCTTCGATACGAGGTGAGGTGTTCGTCGGTCCGCGCTCCCTGGGGGCAGTGACCGCGAACAGTCTGCTCGCCCGGATCGACTCGACGATCAAAGCCAGGTTGGCCGAGTACCCGAAGAACACGGTGACGACGTCGGCGAAGCAGTTGTCGGAACGTGTCTCCGTCCACGCGCTGACCCTTGCCGACGAGGACCCGCGGATCGGAGTCGTCGAGGTCCAGGTCGACGGGCAGCGTGAGCTGACCGGGTTGTACGGTCCGTCGGCCTATTCCGACCCGAAGAACCCGCTTCCTCGGGTCAAGACGTTCGTAGCGGTGACGCGGAAACTGCTCGCGGGAGTGGACCGGAACAGCCCGGAGTTCAGCCGGGCACGGGAAATCATGGCCAGGTTCCACCAGCCGCCTCAGGAGTTCGATGGTCGGCCGCCACGTTTGCACCAGGCTCACCGGGAACGTCACCTCGCGGCAACGGAGTTGATCGCGTGGATGCTGTACAGCTCGGATCCCGGGTCTGCGGTTCTGGCCGTGAGAGTCGCCGAAATGCTGGTACCTGACGTCGGGTGGCCACGGCCGAGCCGGATCGACGGGGTTCCGACTCTGAGCCGTGTCATCACTGGACATCCGTCCGCCGATCGTGAAGTGGCCGCGCTGGCGCTGCCGCGGAACACCGGTGTGGCCTTCGTCGACCCGCGTTTCTTCGGCAACGTCGTGAAGGCATTCGCCGAACGCACGGACGATTCCGTTCCCGTTGTGGTGCACCACAGGGACGGCCGGTTCAGTCTCCCGGATTCCGCCGGTCAGCGTGGCTCAGCCGGCTATCGGGAGCTGGCGGAGAGCCTCGCCAGCATGCCGGCGAGGCTGATCGAATGGCAGAAGTTCTCCCGTGTCGTGCTCTACGCTTGTGACCTTCCCAAGGAGGCGCCAGGAAGGCTCCAGGCCGGGCTTGCCGAGATACCCGCTTTGTCGCATCTCAAGGTCGAGGCCTACTTCTTGGGAGAGCGGGTCCATTTCCTGCCTGAGGGCACCGTCGTCACCGGTGACGTGCCCGGTCTGCCGGACGGAACCCTCACGCTCGCGAAATCGGCCCGTGAGTCCGTCAGGGATTTCTTCGCGAGCTTCCGCACGGCCTTGTCCACCGCCGTACATCTCTCCCGATGGCATGGGCGGGTCGAGGTCGATTCCCAGGGCACGGTGACCGGGACCAGGCCCACCCCGCTGAGCGGGCTCGTGGGACGCGAGCCGACCGCCTTCGGCCGGACACTCACGCCGCCGGACGTACTCGCGTTCCGGCCGTTCCTCGACGGTGCGGGCCCGAGCACGCTGGACGATTACGTGCGCAACCGCAGTCTCGTCAACCAGGCCCGCTTCGACGATTTCCTGTCCAAGGGGACGAAACCCCTCGGGTTGCCAACGGAAATCTGGAACCTGGTGCGGATGCAGCTCATTCTGGATCCGGATTCGACCCCGCTGAACTGGGCAGGCGACTGGGCGCAGGAAATGGCCCATGCCGAACGCCCGCGACTGGCCTGGACCGACGACCTGACACCGACGGGCCCTTATGGCCGGGACGAAATACGGCAGCTGTCCGGGTTCGCCTTGAACCCGGCGGGGGCCCAGCTGGCCTGGCACCGGGCGAGGATTGCTTACGAGACCAGGCTCGACTTCGGCCGGGGTGAGCTGCCCGAGGAGGCGCGTAGCCATATCCACCTGATGGTGGAGGGTTTCGTCGACGCCGCCGCGCGCGCCCATCCTGGCGAGCTGCCTCGAGTACGTGGTGAGGTGGTCGTCCCGAAGGGCCAATCCGGCTGGGCGAACTTGGTCCGTTCACTGGTGAGGACGACAGTCGAACAACGGCTGGAGGAGTACCCCGAGGGTGCCGTACCGCTGACGGCTCAGCAGCTGTCGGGGCAGATCTCGATCTCCGTGATCACCCGCCCTCGGCGTGACGTCGAAATCGGCAAGGTGCGGCTTCGTGTCGACGGGCAACGTGCTCTGTCCGGATTGTATGGACCCGAAGCGTTCACCGATCCGAACGACCCCTGGCCCGGCCGCGCGGGGCTTTTGAGCCAGGCACGGGAAAGGCTGGCGCTGACGAAGCCGGACGAACCGGTCTTCGTCAAAGCCAGGGAGATCATGAACCGGTACAACCAGCCTCCACGCGTGTTCGCCGGCCAGGAACCGCCGCTGCACCGAGCACATCGCTTGCGCTATGAGGGGGCTGTGGAGCTGATCGCCTCCGGATTGATGGTCCGCGTCGAGCTGAAAGAACTCGAGGAAACGGCCAGACTGCTGGGCGATGTCGTCGGCATGCCACGACTGGGTGGTGCCCCGGTGCCGTCGAAGGGCCTGTTCACCCTGCACTCACCTGCCGGGGGCAGGGTCGCCGCCCTGGCGTTGGAGCACAACACCGGTGTCGCTTTTGTCGGCCCTGCCTACTTCACCCACGTCAGCCGGGCCTTCGCCCCGATCCGAACCGACGCGCTTCCCTTGGTGGTTCATCATCGGGCGGGTCGATGGGACCTTCCCCGAGCCGATGGGAGCCTGGTGCCGCACAGTTCGCGTGAGCTCGCGGAGGTGCTTGCCCGCGTACCCGCCGAGCTTGTGTCCTGGGGGGCCATCGAGCAGATCGAGCTGTTCGCCTGCGATGTGACGCAGGCCGAGGTGTTCAGCCTTCAGGCCGCTCTGCGCGACATACCCTCGCTGGCTGAAATCTCGGTTACCATGCGCCTGCTGAACAGGAGCGTGCGTATCCTGCCCAACGGTCGTATCAGGGGTTACCACCGAGGAGCCGACGCAGACCGCGGGGCGCTCGTCCTCGGAACGAACGCGGCCACCCATGCCGGTGATTCCGTGTTCGCCGCACGGAATCTGTACGGTGAGGAAAACCTGATCTCCTTGCTGCCGGACGACGTGGACGCGGCCGTGGTGAGCGGTTCATGGGCGAACGCGACTCCGCATTCGCTGAGAATGATCCGGCGGGAAATCAACCAATATGGGGAAACTCAGGTCGAGTTCGCCCCTTGGTCGGACCTCGTCACCGATCATCGTCCGTCTCCGCTCGTGCTCAGGCTCTGGCCGCGTGGATCCGGGTTCGGGGTAGGCCCGGAAATTCTCACTCCGGCGGAGACCATGCGCCGTCTTCACGACAGCGAGGCCTTCCAGCGCTATCTGCGAGAACCGGTGCGACGGCCCATCATCGTCCTCTCCTCGGGGAACCAGACGGTCACCGATCAGAGGGTCGGTGAGTTCCTCAACGTCCTCATCGGCATGGTCACGCCGGTGCAACTGGTCAGCTATCAGGGGCCCTACGTGGTGGCCGAAGGAGGGCTCAGGTTCACGCAGTCCCCGCGGGTCGGCTACAGCCTGATCGCGCCGCTCACCGACCTTGAACTGTCGGTCGCGCCGGACGTGTTCACCTTGTCCGGGACGGCAGGGCCCTCCGCCACGGTCACGGCGCGGAAGGTCGCCGCGGCGGTGACGGCGAGTTGGGGGACGAATCGCCCCGAGCCGGCCCCGCTGGTGATGGTGGTACCCGGTGACGACACGGTGGCCCACGTCGCCGTGCGGTCACGCGACGTCCGGCTTCCGCTCGGTGGACGGGAGATCGCGGACCTGTTCCTTTCGGTACCGGGCGCACGGCAGGTACTGGCTTCGGATACGCGCAAACCTGTGGTGCTCGTGGGCGACTTCGACGCGAGGGAGGCTCGGCCCGGTGGGATCCGGTTCGATGTGAGCTCGACGTTGGCGGCCCATGGCTTGTTCAACCCCGTGTATGCCACGAACAGCGACGCGTCGAGCGGGTTCCAGCTGGTCTCGGGGTTGTTCGCGGACCGGGTCAGAACCGAACTGGTCTTCGGCCCCGACAGGCTGCCCGCGGCGCTTTTCGTCCGGCATGAGGGGGACGAGATCGCGTTGCGACAGGTTCAGGCCTGGGCAGGCGGCGCGGCCTCGACCATGGGGCAGGTGGTTCTGGGGCCGGACGGCCAGAAGGTGGAAGCTCCCTGGCACAACGCCCTTCCGATCTTTGTCAAGCCTGCCGACGCCGGCCGGATCCACCTGAAGCGCTCCGACGGCGAACCCGCCATCGGAGAACCGGGATTGGCGTTGCGTGACAGTAAAGAACTGCGTGTGGCCTTGGGAAGAGAGGCGGACGGCCATTCTTGGCCGCAGGGCGAGCGAACTCCGTTCCTGATCCCGGTCGAGGGCAGGCTCAGCGAGCTGGAGAAGTTCACGACAGACCTCGCCGGCGGTGGCTATTCGCGGGCCACCGTCGCGGCGAGAGGCCCCGTAGAGCTCACAAGCCTCCGCCGGATCAGGCTCACCGAGCAGGGCTTCGACCGCGTGCCGGCAGTCCTGCCCACGCCCGCACAGTTCGTCAGTCACCCCTTGAAGACTCCCGACTCGGCGGTTCACGGGGTGTTCTTCCCTCGAGACCACGTCGATCTGGTCCGGTTCGCGGCGGTCGACGCGCGGACCGGTCCGCTCTTGAGCGGCGGGTATTTCCACTTCCCCACGAAACCCGGCAACCCGCATCTCACGCCTGGTGGTGCGCCGAGCTGGCGTACGATCCTGCACGGCAGCCGGGCGAATGTCAGCATGGCGTTGCCCGGTGCTCTTCCCTACGAGCTGGGGGATCGGTTCACGGTGACGGGGGACACGGCAGCGGACGCCTTCTTCGCCACCTCCGCGTACCAGCGCGCCCACCCTGACCGGAACCGTCCTTTCCGGCTGCTTTCCTGCAACGTCGCACACAACAAGAAGCTGATCGAAGCTGTCAAGGCGCGCTGGGGCAAGGGAGCGATCATCGCTCCTACCAGTGTGGTGTACTTCGGCGGCAAGATCGTGGGTGCCGCATTGGAAGCCCGTAGCCACCTGGTCCGGGCGGACGGGACGCGGCCACCGAAGCTCGCCTTGGCGGACTTGGCGGTCGAGCACATCCCGCAGAGAAAGATCACGCATGACGCGGGAAATGTCCTGCCGAAGAACGTGCAGGCGGCCGTCCGCACCGCCGTGCGCGCGTCAGCCTGGCGGGTGATCAGTGGCGCGGAACCCGTGCGGATCCGGATCACCGTCGGCGGAAAGGACGAGGCGGACGGAATGTCCTGGGGGAAGGAACTCGCGGCAGGGATCCAAAAGCTCGCGCGAAGCGAGGCGTCAGAGCTGTCGAAGCACTACAGCTTGCCGGCAGAGGGTGCGCGTCGCATGCCGATCGACGTCGTTCACGCGCTCAAGAATGAGCATCCGGCCGTCGCTCACGTGAAGTTCGACCTGGCCGAGGGAGATTTCGGCCAGAAGAGCTTGGCCACTCGTGATCTTGACCAGATCACCCGCGTCTTCGCCGCCTTGGTGCCGAACAGCGAGGGAATCGCGCAAGGGGGTCCGGTCCAGCCCATGGCCGGCGCTCTCGAAGGGCCAGGGCAGCCGTTCGCGGCGAGCTCGTCGTCGGGGCCGTCGATTCCGGTGTCACAGGCCGGTCACCTGGCGCCGATGCCGGCGGTGGTGCCTGCTCCTGGCTGGCTGCTGAATGGAAGTGTTCCTTACGGCGCTCTACCCGGCTGGCGTCCGCCCGCATCCGGTGAAGCGCGTGCGGCGACCTGGTACGAAGCTGTTCGGGAACGTGAGTTCAGAGCCGTCGATCTGTTGAGCCGGAGCACTCGTCTGCTGCCGGAACTGGGGCTAGAGGTGAAAGACACTTTCAGCATCGAGGTGGATTGGGTGCGTGCCTGGGTCGAGTCCATGGATTCGGTCAGGGGACCGGATGGATTCGTGTACTCGAACGCAGCGCTGGCGGAGCTCACCGGCGTCGGCCTCACCAAATGGGAGGTCGGGCAAGCCCGTGGGAACGCCCGGGTGAACCTCATGGATCGGCTCGACGAGGACGGCAACCTGACCTACAACGGGAAAGCGTCCTTGTACCTGATGGTCGACGGGTTCGTCGACGCGGCGGTCCAGGCGAGTCCGGACGCCTTGCCTCGCGTCCGTGGAGCGGTCTTCGCCGCAGGCCAGGCGATGGAAGGTGCCGCGAAGGTGGAAGCTCTCGTCAAGGAGAGGGCCCGCTTGCGGCTGGCGCAGCACCCCGAAGAGGTGGTGACGATCACGCTGGAGCAGGTGCTGGCACGGGTGGAGGTCGAAGTGATCACGCGGCCGGAGGGGCATGAGGAGAGCGGTCTCGCCCGGTTCCGGGTGGACGGGCAGCGTGAACTCTCCGGGCTCTACGGTCCGGAGGCCTATTCGAAGCCCGACAATCCTCTGCCACGGCGTGAGGATTTGCTCGCGACCGCGCGCCAGGAAATCGCTCAGCGGGAGCCCTCCGACCCCGAAGTCGTCGAGTTGTTCACCCAGGCGGAGCAGATCATGAAGCGGTATCACCAGCCTCCGCTGGAGTTCGACGGCACGGAGAAGCCGCGGATCCACGAGGCGCACGAGGAACGCTATACGGCGGCGAGGGAGCTGATCGCCTTCCAGCTGGCACAGCCGAATCACACCTTCGAGGCGAACCTCCGCAGCGCCGATTCCGTCGCCAGGCTGCTGATCGGGGAAGTCGGCTGGCCGCGGCCGAGCACGATCGTGGGGGGCACGGCCTAGCCGGTGGGTCGTGAGTGGTGAGTGTCGTTAGAACGACATGTGCTGTTTCAGGACCTCACGGACAGATGTGTTTCAGGACTTGTCGGACAGTTTGGTGTTGAGTGGTTGGTAGCGTACTGCTCGGTTGAGGGTGAGCTGGCGGGCGATGGTGTCGCCGATCATGATGGTGACACGGTCGCCTTGCCAGAACACGGTGGCTGTGTGTCCGGTCCAGTTTCGGCCCAGGACGATGGAGCAGCCGGAGAAGGCGATGACGCCGGTGGCTGAGACGGTGCGTTGAGTGCGGCCGCTGGGGGTGTTGCGGCCGGTGGCGGGGGTGGCTTTGGGGCTGGCGTCGTAGCGTTGCCGTGGGGTGTGGCCGTCGAGGCTTTGGTGGCGCCGGTGGTTGTTGTAGATGTGGCGGTAGTCCTCGAGTAGCTGTTGCAGGACGGCAAGGTTCTCGGCAGGAGGGCGTGCGGCGAGCCATTTCCTCAGGGTTCGGTGGACACGTTCGTTCTTGCCGCAGGTTTGCGGGCGATAGGGCCTGGACGCGATGGCGGTAACGCCGTGTTCGGCGAGGTGACGTTCGAGTTCGACCATCTGCCCTCGGTGTTTTCCGGAGAAAGCTAATCCGTTGTCGGACAACACTTTGACCGGTAGACCGTGGCCGGCGAAGGCCTGTTGCAGCGCTGCCCATGTGTCGGTGCCGTTCTCGCTGGCGGCGGCGTAGGAGCCGACGTCGAGGCGGGAGTGGTCGTCGAGGATCTGGACGATGCAGACCTTCTGGCCGTCGGCCAGGTAGTACTCCATGCCATCGATCTGCCAGCACCCGTTCGGATCGGAGTACTCGAACCGGCGCCTCGTGCGGGGTCTCTTGCGGGGCTCCGGTTCGATCTGGCCGTGCTCGCACAGGATCCGGTAGATCGCCGACTTCGACGGCACCGGCGCGAACCCCGCCTTCTCCAGCCGCCAGCGGATCGAGATCGGCCCGTTGTCCCAGCCCTCGTCCGCGAGTTCCTTGCGGGCCCGCAGCACCGCCTCGGCCACCTCCGCGCCTAATGCGGTGGGACGGTGGCGCGGGGCGGTGCTGCGGCGGATGAACCCGTTCGCCGCCTCGCTCCGCACCCGGGCCACATACCGATAGAACGTGTCCCGGGAAACCCCGTGCTCACGGCAGAACTGCGACACGTTGACCTTCTCGCCCACGGCTGCCCGAGCGACCGCGGCGACGAACTCAGGATCCATCGAAAACCCTGTACTGCCCATCGCCGCATGATCACCACAAACACCCTGGTCACCACACCGACAGGCCGATCAGTGTCCGTGAGGTCCTGAAACATCAACTGTCCGACATGTCCTGAACTCAGACATGTCGTTAGAACGACACTCACCACTCACGACCCACTCGGGTGCTCCTCCTTCGTGAGTGAAAGCCCTCCAAGAAGCGTGCGGGGCATAAAGTCTCCTATAGTGTGACCGGCGCTTTTGGCATGCTTCCGCCGAAATATCCTGGTCGAGTGTGCTCATTGACGATATCGGAGTGGTGATGGTCAAGAAATCTCTTGGTGTTGTTCTGCTCGCCTTTTCGGCGTTGGTCGTGACGGCTCCCGGTAGTTCTGCCGAGGATCTGGTCCACCGCGGGAAGTTCGCCAATTACGCAGCTGCTGAAGGATTCTGCGTGATGGGGAAGTGGGCAGGTGTGTTCGAGAGCTGCACCTATGTGAAATATCGACCGTCCAGCGAGGTCATTGATCTTTTCACCAATCGCTGACCAGTTTTGTCGGACAGCGGCGATCATGCGCGAGTAGAACATCGCCGGGCGAGATGCGCGCGTGTCCGCTAGAGGTGGCGTGGTCGGTGCGGGGGTCGTGAGTGGCAAAGAGGGTTAGAACCCGAATCGCCACTCACGACCCCCGCGCCCGCCACGCCACTTTCGGCTGGGGTCTCGATGGTGACTCGAAGGTTGCGAAAGTGGCTTTCGCAACCTCTGTTTCGGAGAAGGGAGGTGAGAGTGAATGGCCGGTGGTTCGGTGAAGCTGCCCCCGGAGTTGCAGAAGTTCTTTCTGGTGACGTTGGGGATGTCGTGGCCTGAGGGCGATGATGTGGCGTTGTCGGCGTTGGAGCGGGCGTGGCGTGAGTTCGAGGTGGCCGTGCGGGACTATCAGGCTGCGTTGCGGGCGAATGGTGCCGGGGTGGATGCGGCGCTGGCGGGGCAGACTGGGGAGTTTTTCGCTTCGTATCTGGGGCGGGATGTGGTTTCAGGTGTGGAGGCGTTGGGGGAGGCGTCGGGCAGTCTGGCGGGGATGGCGAAGACGGCCGCGGCTGATGTGGTGAAGGCCAAGGTGATGATGGTCGCGATGGCGGCGATGGCGTTGGCGACGATCGTGCATTTGCTGGCGACGTTGATTTTCGCGTTCATGGCCGGTGCGGCGATTTTGACGGCGCGGGCGGCGTTGATGGCGGTGTGGCGTGCGCTGGTGGCGAAGATGCGGGCGCTGGCCGGATTGAGTCTGACGAAGGAACTGGGGGTTCAGGTCGCGAAGGGGGTCGGCAGGGCTTTGGTCCCGGTGGCGGGGTTCGCGGCGGTGGGTGCGGGGATCATGGGGGGTTTGGATCTGTCGATCCAGCTTGGCCAGATCGCGGCGGGCAAACGGGCGGAGCTGGACGGGAAGTCGTTGCTGGGCACCTTCGTCGGTGGTGCGCTGGGGGGAGCGTTCGCGGGGATCTTCCACGCGGGTGCGGTGTGGTTGCGGGGTGTGGCGTTGGAGGGGGCGGGTCAGGCGGCGGGCAAGGTCGCCGCGGAGGCGGCGGAGGACGTGGTGGCGAAGGTGGCGGCGAAGGAGGCCGCGGACGCCGTGGATGATGCGGTCCCGGGTGGGGTGACGAGTAAGACGAGTGGGGAGAAGGGGCCGGAGGCCACGGCTGGCGGGGAAAAGGCGGTCGAGGCGCCGAAGCGGGTGGTCCCGGGGTCCGTGGAGGCGTTGGGGCACTTGTCGTATGGGGCGGGTCAGGTCGGGGTGGTGTTCATCACCGCTCCGGTGATCAACGCCGCGACGGGGTCTCCGCACGCGAGTCCGTGGCTGGGGATGTTGGGGGCGTTGTCTGGTTTCGGTGGTGGTCGTAGTGGCTCATCGGGCAGGGGCGCGGGGTCCTTGGACGCGGTGATGACGGCGCTGGATCATTTGCCGAGCGCGCCGCAGCTGAAGATCCCGGCAGCCGACTTCAAGACCGACGGGCTTACCACCGGGGAAGGACTCTTCCTCGAACCGCCACCGTCCTATGCGGACACGATCGCCGCCGGCCCTCGGGCAGCCGACCTGGCAACCCACCCAGTGCCCGCCCGACCACTCGGTGCCCTCTTCGCGCCCATCGACACCACTTCGGGCGAAGCGGGGATGCAACTGGACCGGCACAGCGAGGCAAGCCCGATCACCACGGCGCTGGAGGAATCTCCCGCCACCGCTGTCGCGCCGATCGCGGGCGAGCGAACGTCGATTTCCGCCCCCCTGCCGTTGGCACCCGGAGTCGGTATCGCTTTCGTCGATCCGGCGTACCTCGGCAACGTGACCAAAGCTTTCGCCGGTCACGCGCCTGGTGTACTCCCCATCGCCGTACACCATCGGGATGGCTCGGTGATCCTCCCCGATTCCAGTGGGCGTCCGGTTCCGCGGGACTACGGCCGGTTCGCCGGCGAACTCGCCGGCCTCGCTTCGTGGGGCGAGATCTCGAAGATCGAGCTGTACGCCTGCAACGTGACTCCGGAAAACGTCGCCGGGCTCAACACCGCTCTGCGGACCGTTCCCGCGCTCGCGCACGTCACGCTGACTCCGCACCGGGTGAACGACCGCGTCCACATCCTCCCCGACGGCAGCGACCTTTCCGGTGACGTGCCCGATCTTCCGCCGGGGACGCTCACGCTCGCTCCCGGCACGCCTCCGCCGCTGGACGTGCTCACCTGGCGGCCGCCCCTGTCCGCCGCGGCGGGACCCCAAGATCTGAACGGGTACATCGCGCAGCGCGGTATCGTCAGCCCCCGGAATTTCGACGCGGTACTGCGCAACGGCGGGCTTCCCCCTGAACTCTGGACGGTCGTGCGTGACGAGGTCGTCGCCGACACCGGGCCGCCACCGTTGAGCTGGGTGCGCTCCTGGGCCGAGGGGATGGAATCCGCTTCGGGGGCACTGGGACTCCACTACCGTCCGTCGGATGTCGCGAGAGCCTCGGGCGCCTTGCTCAACGAGCACGAGATCGCGCAGACCTGGGGACGCGCGCGGGTGACCTTCGAGTCCGCTCTCGACGTCCGTGGCGGACTCGACCAGGCGGATTCCCTGGCGGTCCGATCGATGATCGAAGGGTTCGTCGACGCCGCGGTGCAGGCGCGCCCGAACATGTTGCCTCAGGTCCAGGCCGCGGTCTTCGTCGGGCCGGATTCCACGACGGGCCTTGCGGAACTCGGCAGACTCGTCGAGTGGAGCGTCAGGTCCCGGCTGGGAGAGTATCCGGCGGACGTGGTGACGCCGTCCGCCGACGTGCTTCTGACGCGGGTAGCGGTCTCCGCCCTCACCCGGCCGGTGGCCGACGGGAGGATCGGCGTGGTGCAGGTCCGGGTCGACGGTCAACGTGGCCTTTCCGGCCTGTATGGGCCGCGGGCCTACGCCTCTCCCCAGAACTTGCTTCCGGCGGAACTTTCGGCCGAACTCGCCAGCGCGCGAGCGGGTCTCCCGACCGTCGGAGACACCCCGGCGCTCGCGGAGGCGCGGGCGATCATGAACCGGTATCACCAGCCTCCCCGGGTCTTCGTCGAGCGGGAACCGTCGCGCCTGCACCAGGCCCACGGTGAGCGGCACGAGGCCGCCACCCTTCTGGTCGCCTGGGAACTGTTCAACTACTTCGATCAGGTGGCGGCGGAAAGCCGGGCTCGGCAGCTGGTCGACTTCGTCGGCTGGCCCCGGCAGAGCGGGATTCTGGGCGGTTCGGTGTCCATACCGGAACCGGCGCCGGTGGAAGCAGGGCCGTCTTCGGCCGAGCCTGCCCTGGTCGCGGCCAACATGTACGGCGAAGAGAACCTGATCGCGCTGCTCCCCGACGACGTGGACCCGGCGGTGCCGAGGACGGCCTGGCGCAACTCTAGCGTGCACTCGATGCGGTACATCCTGCGAGAGTCCGGTCACGGGGACACCGACCCGGCCCGGCCCGCCGAAACGGCCGAGCTCGCCCGGTGGGCACGGGTCACCGGCGACCGCCGGCCGACGCCACTGGTTCTGGCGCTGTGGCAGCGGGATTCCGCTTTCCGGGTGGGCCGCGAGTACCTCGATCCGGCCGAAACGGTCCGGTACCTCCAGAAAAGCGCGGTCTTCCAGCGGTTCCAGAGCGAGTCGCCACGTCCTCCGCTCGTGCTGCTGGTGGACGGAGAGGCGAGCGAGCTCGCCGCCGAGTTCCTCGATGCGCTCAGCGCTAAAATGGGACCTGTTCACGCGTTCCTCTATCAAGGCCCCTCGCACTTCGAACCGGAAGGCACGATCAGGGTTCCGAGGGAGGCCGAGTTCACCGAGACCTTCGGCGTCCGGCTCGACGACGTCCACTACGCCAACGAAGGTATCGCTTTCTCGTTCTTCGAAACAGGGCGCCAGACCGAAGTGGACGGTGCCGGGGAAGTGGCCGCCGCGGCCATCATGGAATGGGGCGCCACCCACGACGGTCCTTTTCCCACGGTGGTGGTGTTGCCCGGCGACGACACCATGGTGCCGATCGGTCTGCGGAGGGGCGAGGTCCGCGTCCCCGCCGGGGGCGAGGAAATCGCGCGACTGTATCTCGAGGAAGAGGGGACGCGAGAGGAGCTGGCGGCGGATCCGGACTGGCCGATCCTGCTGGTGGCCGATTTCCCGCACGGGGAAGCCCGGCCCGGTGACGTCCGGTTCGACTTCAGCGCGGCGTTGGCACGTGAGGGTTTCTTCAACCCGGTGTACGCGACGACCCGTCACGCGCCGGAGGCCGGACGGGTCTTCCCGCTCGTGTCGGGGTTGTACGCGGACCGTATCGAGTTGGACTTCGTCGCGCAGCCGGACGAGGAACCCACGGTGGTCTTCGTGCGCCACGAGGGGGACGACACGGCTTTGGACGCGGTGCGTTCGTGGGTCGAACACGAGGACGCGGCAGGGGTGCGTTCGGTCAAGGGACCGGACGGCGAGGACGTTCCGTTGCCCTGGAACAACGCTCTGCCGATCTTCGTCAAGCCTGACGCGGACGGCCGGGTCCACCTGGTGCGCTCCGATGGCCGCCCCGCGACGGGCGGCCTCGGGGCCGCGCTCCGGGACAGCGGGGGAGTGCGCTCGGCTCTCGGCTCCTTCGCCGATGGCCGGGCGCCGCATCTGGAGCGGACACCACTGCTGGTTCCGCTGGCGGGGAGCATCACCGGGCTCGGAGAGTTCGCCCGCGTCTTGGCCGATGGCGGCTACTTGCGCGCGATCTACGCGGCCCGTGGCCCGGTGGTCCTGAACGACGACGGGACGATCACCCTCACCGAAGCGGGGTTCGACCATGTCCCAGCGGTGCCGCCGGACCTGGCGAAGGTGGTCAGCTTCCCGCTGGCGAACGCCCGACTGGGTGTCCACGGTCAGTTCTTCCCCCGGGACGCCACCGACATGCTCGTCCAGTGGCGAGTGGGTGCGAGTGCCGGACCTGTGTCGGGGCAGCTTTATTTCTCCGGCTCATCGCCCGGGAAGCAGCGCATCGATGCCTACCTCGCTCCGGGCGGTGAACCGAGCTGGCGCACCGTCGTGCACGGCAACCCGAGGTGGATCGAAGTGGCGTTGTCCACTGGCCGTCCGTTCGAGCTGGGAGATCGGATCGCTCTCGAAGGCGATGCGGCCGGCGCCGCGCTCTTCGGATCGGCCGTGTACCGGATGGCCCAGCCCGATCCCCACCGGCCGTACTGGATGCTGGCCTGCGAAAGCGCCGCGAACACGAAGCTCACCCGTGCCATCGAGTCGAGATGGGGGACCGGTCCCGTGCTCGGCCTCACCGAGACCGCCAGCTTCCGCTGGACCGGCGACGCCGTCCATGTGAACGATGGGGGTCATCTGACCGCGGTGAACCGGCCGCACCTGAGGAACCCCGATCTCGGGCAGCTGGCGACCGGGCACATCGGTCCTCAGCGGATCGAGTGGCGCGATGGGGCCGATCTCGGCGCCGACGTCCTCGAGCTGTCGCGGCGGGCCGCACGGGCTTCGGCCTGGCGGCTGGCCAACGGTGGCGAGCCCGCGGAGATCCGGATCGTGGTGCGAGGCGGGGACGAAGCGGACGGCCTCGCCTGGGGTGAGCGACTCGCGGCCGACCTCCGTGCCGCCGCGGACGAAGAGGCCGCCTCGCTGACGAGCCACTATCGCCTTCCGGACGTGCGTGAGCGTTCGCCGGAGACCGTGGTCGCGTTCGAGGACGGCGGACAGCGCCCGATGGTGGCCGATGTGGAAGTAATCCTGCCTGAGGGGGACTTCGGCGCGGACGCGCTGAACCCGAGATACCTGGACGGGATGGAGACGGCGTTCGCCGCGCTGACCCCGGCGGCTCGCGGCGTCCCCGGCACCGTCGCCGTCCTGGAGCTGCCACGCGGTCTCGGTGTCGCTTTCGTCGATCCGGCTCATACCGGCAACGTGACCAAGGCTTTCGCGGCGCACGAGGCGGGTGTGCTCCCGGTGGCCGTCCATCATCGGGACGGTCGTTGGGTTCTTCCCGAAGGCCGGGCGACCTCTCGGCAGTTCGCCGACGCCCTCGTGGCCCTTCCGGCGAGTCGCGTCACCTGGCCCGAGATCACCCGCTTGCGGCTGTACGCCTGCTACCTGACGCCGGGAATCGTCACCGGGCTCCAGGCCGCGATGAGAGAGATACCGGCGCTTGAGCACGTGACGGTTTCCGCCGCCTACTCGGGCGTGCGGGTTCATCTTCTTCCCGAGGGGGACGTCGTCACCGGCGCTGTGCGGGACCTGCCGAAGGGGACCCTCACCTTGGCTGGGGCTTCCGGATCGAAGCCCTCGCGATCGGCCAGGGCTGCCCTGTCGTCTTTCTCGACCGGGTTACGTCAAGTTTTGACGCGTCGTCCCGGGCGTGATCGCACGGCCGCGGACGATCCGGCCGAGTCCTGGCCGCGCTGGCCCGACGAGATACCCCCGTTCACGCGGCCCCAGGACGAGGTGGTGCCGTCCGACGTCCTCGCCTTCCGTCCACCCCAGGACCTTCGAGCGAGGCCGTCGACGCTCTACGAGTATGTGCTGCAACGAGGTCTCGCCGGCGAGGGCCGGGTCGGCGCCCTCATGGATTCCTACCTCGCCGACCGCGTCGAAAGCCCGTTGCCGGCGGAACTGTGGACGATGGTGGCGGACGAGGTCCGCCGTGACCCGATCCCGGCGCACTGGGTGCGTTCCTGGTCCGAGAAATATCCGGTCACGAGCACGCGGACGGCCGCGGAGGACTCGGGACTCCTGCTGAACGAGACGGAAGTCGAGCTGGGCTGGGGCGTCGCCCGGACCGGTCACGCCACCTGGCTCACCCGTGCTTTCGACCTTTCACCGATCCCGCGAATGCTCGCGGGGTTCGTCGACGCCGCGGTGCAGGCACCTCCGGACGACCTGCCTCGGGTGGCTGGCCGGGTTTTCGTGGACGCCGGTTCTTCGTGGGAGGTGGCCGAACTCCGAGCGCTGGTGCGGTCGAGCATCGAGTCCCGACTCGCGGAGTACCCGCCAGGGTCGGTGACGGTTCCCGTGGAGCGGCTGCTCGGCAGGCTCGCGATCACCGCGGTCACCCGGCCGCAGGGAGACCCCTTGGTCGGGGTCGTGCAGGTCCGGGTGGACGGACAGCGTTCACTGTCGGGTCTGTACGGTCCGGGTGCCTACTTCGACCCCGACAATCCTTCGCACCGCCACGCGGATTACTCGGTGGAGCAACAAGAGCGAGTCCGCGCGGAACTCGCCCGTCTGCGACCGGACGACCCGGCGTTCACCGAGGCGCGGGGACTGATGGATCGGCTCTACGAACCTCCGCGGGACTTCGCCGGACAAGAACCCCCGTTGCTGCATCGGTTGCACCGCAGGCGCTACGAGGTCGTCCTCGACAAGATCGCGATGCAACTGGCCCGAGCCCAGCGTTCGGCCCCCCGCCAGCACTACGTCGCCATGTCTCGGCAACATCTTCACGACTATATGGATTTCGTGGGCTGGCCGCGGATGAGTGCGATCTTGGGCGGCGCACGGGCGATGTTCGCTCCGTCCGGTGCCGGCGGCGAAGTCGCGGCCTTGCCGTTGCGGCACAACGCCGGGATCGCTTTCGTCGAGCCGCGTTATGCCACCAATGTCGCGTTGACGTTCGCTAGACACCCCCTTAACACCATGCCGGTGGCCGTCCATCATCGGCAGGGGCGATGGGTTCTTCCCGACGCCGACGGCACGCCTGTCCCGCATGATCACGGGCAGTTCGCCGGCGTGCTCGCGAATCTGCCCGCCGGTCTCATCTCCTGGGGAGGTATTTCGTGGATCGAACTGCTCGCTTGCGATCTCCGCGACGAGGACGTCACCGGTCTCAACGACGCCTTGCGTGCTGTGCCGGCTTTGTCTCACATCACCGCCACGGCGGTGTGGACGGAGACCCGGATCCACCTCGTAGCCGATGGCCGCGCCCTGCGCGGCGAGTATGCGGACCTACCGCCCGGGACCCTCACGCTCACGCCCGCGGATTCTTCGGGAACGTCGTCCTCGGACGCGGGGACTCCGCCCGCGGGCGTGCTCGCCTGGCGGCCGGGAGGACCGGACCGGACGCTGAACGACCTGACCCGAAGGCTCAGCATCGCCAACGAAACCAACTTCTCCAGATTCATGCAGCCTGGCCGGTTCGGCTCCTTGGCCCCCGAGCTCTGGCGGCTCATCCAGGAACAGGTGGCGGCGGACGCCAGCCCGACGCCGCGCAGCTGGGCGCGGTCGTGGATCGAGACCATGGATTCGGTGAGATCCCCCGAGGGCGACGTGTACCGAAGCGAGGACCTGGCGGCGACTTCGGGAATCCTGAACGAATGGGAAGTCGATCAGGCGCGCGGAAGGGCCCGGGTCACCTTCGAGGGCAGGCTGGGTGACAACGGAGAACTCGGCCGGGACGACGTGGCTTCGATCGAGCTGATGGTGGACGGATTCGTCGACGCCGCGGTCCAGGCGAGCCCGGACACGCTGCCGGTGATCCTGGGCACCGTTTTCGCGGAGCCAGGCGCGACGACCATGCTGCGGTCGCTCGTGGAGGCGCAGATCAGATTCCGGTTCTCGCAATACCCGGACGGCGTGGTGGCGACATCGCTGGAGCGGATGCTGACCCGCGTGTCGTTTTCCCTGCGCACACCCCCGGCGGGTGACGAGCGGAGGGGGAAGGTGGAAGTGCGGGTGGACGGGCAACGGGAGATCTCCGGTCTTTACGGTCCCGGCGCCTTCTCCGATCCTGAGGATCCGCTGCCCCTGCATCGCGAAGAGCTCGAAGAGGCGCGGCGCGAACTCGCCGACGTGGACCGGAAAGGCCCGGTGTTCCTCGACGCCCGGCGGATCATGAACCGGTTCCACCAGCCGCCCAAGGAGTTCGACGGCGAGGAGCCGCGGATCCAGCAAGCCCACCGGGAACGGCATCAGGCGGCCACCGACCTGGTCGCGTGGGATCTGACGAAGTCGCCACAACGGTACATCGACGACAATGTCCGGCTCGCGACGCAGCGCGCTCAGGCGTTGGTCGGCCCGGTGGGCTGGCCACGGTAAGGGAACGCGTTCGTGAGGGAGACCCCTCCACCTGGAACGGGGTATTGGCAACCCGCCATCAGTGATGCGACGGTCGGGGGCAGCAGATCTCGCCAGGGAGATGGTCATCATGACGAGCGCCCTCGAAAAGGTCACCGGAGCGGTGCGCCAACGGGTTTCTTCGCTCACGTCGGTCCCGCTGCCGCGATCGGTCGACGAACGGTGGCTCGGCGCGACGTGGCCGGTCCGGGAACTGGCTCCCGCGCCGCCGGGCCTCAAACCGGTCCTCGGTGACGACGGCGCGCCCGTCCTCGGGCATACGCTCGACTTCATGCGTTTCGGCACGGACTTCACCCTCAAACGCTACGAAACCTACGGCCCGGTGTCGTGGATGGGCGTGTTCGGCCGCCGGATGGTCGTGCTCTCCGGTCCCGAGGCGACCCAGATCGCGTTGGTGAACAAGGACAAGGCGTTCTCTTCGCAGGACGGCTGGAAGTTCTTCATCGAGCGGTTCTTCGACCGCGGCCTGATGCTGCTCGACTTCGGCGAGCACCATCTGCACCGCCGGATCATGCAGGCGGCGTTCACCCGGGACCGGCTCGCCGGCTACCTCGGGCAGATGGGGCCGACCTTGCGCGAGGGCGTCGCGGCCTGGTCGGATCGAGCGAACCCGCGGATCTATTGGTCCCTCAAGCAACTCACCCTCGACGTCGCCACCAGGGTGTTCATGGGCATGCGGTCGGGTGACGACGCGGACGCGATCAACCGCGCCTTCGTGAAGGCGGTGCGCGCGGGAACGGCTGTCATCCGCTTCCCGGTGCCGGGTGGCCGCTGGGCGGCGGGTCTGCAGGGCAGGAAGGTGCTCGAAAGCTACTTCCGCGCGAACCTGCCGTCGAAACGCTCGAGTGACGGCGAGGATCTCTTCTCGGCCCTGTGTTCCGCGACCACGGACGACGGTGAGCGGTTCACCGACACCGACGTCGTGAACCACATGATCTTCCTGATGATGGCCGCGCACGAGACCGCGACCATCGCGGCCACGTCCGTCGTATACAACCTCGCGAAGAACCCCGAGTGGCAGGAACGCGCGCGCCAGGAGTCGCTCGCGCTCGGCGACGAGATGCCGGACATCGACGCGCTGGAGTCCCTGACGGCGTTGGATCTCGTACTCAAGGAGTCCCTGCGCCTGAACGCCCCGTCGCCCTCCTCCGCACGGATGACGGTGAAGGACACCGAAGTCCTCGGACATTTCATCCCTGCGGGAACGCTGGTCAACGTCACCCCCACCGTCAACCACTTCGTGCCGGAATGCTGGACCGATCCGATGCGCTTCGACCCGGAGCGTTTCAACGAGCAGCGGCGTGAGGACAAGTCGCACCGCTACGCGTGGCTTCCCTTCGGCGGCGGCGCGCACAAGTGCATCGGCCTGCATTTCGCGACCTTCGAGGTGAAGGCGCTGCTGCACGAGATGCTGCGGGCGTATCGCTGGACCGTGCCGCCGGTGTACAAGGCGCGCTGGGACTACACGTCCTTGCCCATTCCCGCGGACGGGATGCCGATCCGGCTCGAACGGCGCTGACGCCGGGGCCCGCCGCGTGCTCGCGCCGTGTCGCGAAAGCCACTTTCAGGACGTCTGGTGTCCCGAAAGTGGCTTTCGCGACACCCGATGCCGCCGGAGCTGCTGGGTCGGGGCGGTCGTGATGCGAAAGCCACTTTCGCAACCTTCAACGTTGCGAAAGTGGCTTTCGCAACGTCTGCGGAGGCTGGCGCGCGAAGTTCGCGTCACCTGTCGAGATCGGCGAGAAGTGCGCTCCTGACCTGATCGACATGCGGCGGGATGAACATGCTGAAGTGGTTGCCGCTCACGGGAAACACCCGGACCCCCGCGGTTTCGACGTGCTCCCAGCCGTTCGCGGGGGCGTCCAGATGCAGCTTCAGCCCGAAGTGCGACGAGGGCATCGGCGCGAATCCGTCGGCGGTCTTCAGCACGCGCAAGGTCAAGTCCGAAGGAGGGAAGGCGTAGGTCGCGTAAGCGCGGATCGAGCTGAGCTGGACCTCCACGATCGAGGCCAGGTGTTCTTCGTAACGGGCCGGATCGGTGGCACCGAGTGCGCGAGCGACCGCGTCCCGCTGCCCGGACAGCGGTGCGTTCAGGTCCACTCCGCAATCACAGGCCCCGACGGCGACACAGGACATGTGGCGGACCACGGCCTGGTCGCGCAGCGCCCCGGCGATGTCGTCCTCCGGAACGGCCTGCCCGGCGACGGCCACGAACGTGTCCAACAGGGCCACCGGAGCGACTTCCGCCCCTGCCGCGCGAAGCTGCCGTCCGACCTCATAGGCGACGACACCACCGAAGGAATGGCCGCCGATCCGATATGGCCCCTCGGGAACCAGTGCCCGGATCCGGTCGGTGATCGCTTCGGCGATCTCTTCGACGTCGTCGGTGGCGGCGCCGTCGCCGTCGAGCCTGCCCGGGATCTCGAAGGGGAACAAGGGGTTCTCCGGGCCCAGCGCGGCGGCGAGCGGACGGAAGTAGGTGCCCGCCGCGCCGATGCCGCCCACGCAGAAGAACGGGCGCACGCCGGGTGCGAAGTTCTGTCGTACCGCGACCTGCCACCGTTCCAGTTCGGACGGTGTTTCGTCTTCGGCGAGGTAACTCGACACGGCGTCGATGGTGGGCAACTGGAGGAACAGGGTGTGCGGGACCCGGAAGCCGAGATACGCCGACAGTCCCGACATGAGGCCGGCCAGGGCGAGGGAGTCGAAGGCGAATCCCGAAAGAGGGGCCCGTGGGTCGGGCTCGGCGGTGCCGGTGGCCGCGGAGACCGCCTGGACCAGCCAGGTTCGGATCTCGGCGGAGGTCCGGGTGACGGTCTTCGCGGGCGCGTCCGGGGCGTCGGGAGCGTCCGGGCCGGCGAACCGGCGCCGGACCAGGTCCAGCGCGTGGCTCATCGCGCATTCCACCGATTCGAAGCCCAGGAGGCCGCCGGTGAAGTACGTGTGGTTCTCACCCTGCCGTGCTTCGAGGTCCTCCAGGATCCCGGACCGCACGTCCGCGCTCCTGAAATGCGGCATGAGCGACCAATCCCGGTGCAGCAACGGCCGCAGGTCGTGGCCACCGTATCCGGCGAGGTCGGCTTCGAGCTGCTTGCCGGTGTCCTCGCCGACATAGGAGTAGCACGTGTAGACGTCGCTTCCGGGATACCGGTGCTGGAAGCCGATGCAGTGCCCGCGATCGGCGGAGCCGTCCGCGAATTCGCCCAGCAGGTAGAACGCGTCCCTGGGCAGCCCGGAGACGGCCGCCACCGTCGTCCGGTAACGCTGGTAGCGCGTCCGGTCCGCCCACTCCCGCTCGTGTGCCGAGGCGTCGAGCGCCGCGGTGATCCGGTCCGGTGGGACGGCGATGATCAGGTCGTCCGCGACGATGGTGCCGCGGTCGGTGTGGACGAGTACCGCGCCGGTCTCGGTGTCGCGACGCTCGACGGAAACGACGTTCGTGGCGACCCGGACATCTCGCAGTTCCGCCGCGACCCGTTCCCACAGGGTCCCGAATCCGCCCTTGATGGTGAATCGCGCGTCGAGGGTCTCGGCCGTGGGCACGGTGTCCGAGATCAGTCCGGTCGTCTCGACGTACTTGACGAAGTACAGCGCGGGAAGGTCGTCGTCGGGGAAACCGTAGCCGGCGCAGGTGTATCCCAGCCCGAACGTGGTGTACATCGACCGGAGATCGTTTTCGGCCAGCCATTCCGACAGCGGGGCCGACAACGCGGCCGCGGAGTGTGCCAGACCGGGCTCGCCGATCCGGGGGAACCGTTCCGCCCTCAGCCGCTCGTAGCGTTCGACCGAGCCGTCGGTGAAGAAGCGCATGTCGGTGGTGGTCCGTCCCGACCGGCCGGTGCTCAGCACCCGCTCGGCCGGGGTGGGTTCCGTAGCGACACTGAGTTCCGCCGCGAGCGCGGCCAGCCGCCGGTACCGGCCGGTGCAGATATGCGCGCCCAGATCGTGCGGATGCCCGTCGAACTCCACGGACGCGGCCTTGCCCGCGACGTGATCGGCGGATTCGAGCACGATGGCGCGGTGCCCGGCGCGCTCCAGTTCGCGGGCGGCGGTGAGGCCGCTCGGGCCCGCCCCGATGACACAGACCGTCCTCGTCGACGGCACGGCGCCGCGCCGGGGCGGCCGCAGCAGTTCGGCGAGTTCCGGTGGCATCGGCTTGCCCAGGCGCGCGAACGAGGTCATGCGGTACATCAGCGCACGCAGATGGCCGAGCGACGCGGTGGTGTGCGGTGAGCGGCTCAGGGTGATCCCGAGCCCGGCCGGGGCGAGTGCCGGATCGAAGGCCAGCGCGTCGGTTTCCTCAGTGGACAGTGATCGGTCGAAGTGGATTTCGGCAAGGTCGGTCCACTGGGGTGTGCCGGGCCACGGCTTGGTCGCGTCGAGCGCGGCTTGGAACCTGGCGACGTCGGAGTCCACGGGATGCAGACTGATCTGGAGGACGCAATCGACGCCGCCGGTGTCCAGCCGCGCCCGGAGTTCGTCCCTGAGCCCGGTGGCCGAGCCGGTTTCCCCGGCGGGGCGGCCGACGGCCTCCGGCGGAGTGGGCGGCCACCAGAGGTCGCCGTGATCGAACCGGCCGTGCCGCACCGGTTCCCGCGCCGGGATCACCCGGTACCGGGCCAGCCACGGCGTACCGTCCGCGGCGACGAAGATCCGGGGTGCCTGGCTGTACAGTTCGTAGGCCGCGTAGGAGGTCGCCACCCGCTCGGTGTCCCACAGCGCCGTGCGCAGATGTGGAAGACGGCGTAGAACCTCGTCGCGCTGCTCCGCCGAACCTGCGGTGAGCTGCCGGAAGGTGTGGGCGTCATGGGCGAAGAAGTGCTCACCGGTGTTGAACGTCAGATCGAGCAGACCGCTCTGGGGCGACGCCGGGTCGAGCAACCGGAGCGAGAGGCCGCGCACCGAGACTTCGTGATCGTCCTCGCCCTGGGAGTTGCTGTACCGGCCGAGAACGGGGAAGACCTGCCCCGGCCGGAAGAAGTCCTGGGCGGGGAAGGCCTGCTCGGTGACGAAACGGAGGTGGCCACGAGCGCCTGTCGAGGCCGGATGGAGGAACCGGGCCCGGTGGCGCGCCGAGTAGGCGACCAGCCCGGAGAGGTCGATGAGGACCTGACGGAAATCGTCGTCGATGTCGTACAGACGAGGGTCTCCGGGGCCGGAGGACAGCACGAAACCGGGATTCACATCGCCTCCTGAAGCTCGTGACCGGGAGAGTGGAAGACATGCAGTACTTCATCCGATCCGGACAGTGAACCGTCCGAAAAGGACCTTCCGGCCACCTGGCGCCTCAGCTTGCCACTGGAGGTCTTGGCGGCCAGACCGGGACGGCCGATCAACAGGGTGTCGACGGTGATTCCGTGGTCTGAGCCGACACAGGTGCGCACGTCCTCCCAGATACTCCGTGCGTCCTCCGCGCCGAGCCGGTCGGCGCGGGTCTCGACGAGTACCACGACCTTGCTCCCCGTGTCTTCGTCAACCGAAAAGACCATCGTGCCGCCGGGACGCAACAAGGGATTGCAGTCCCGGACGGTGTCTTCGACGTCTCCGGGGTACACGTTGCGGCCGCGGATGATCATCAGGTCCTTGATCCGGCCGGTCACGTAGAGTTCGCCGTCCAGCAGGAAGCCGAGATCACCGGTCCGGAGCCAGCCGCGCGGGTCGTCTGCTCCGGCGAGCCGGGCGTGGAAGGTCTCGGCGGTCAGCTCCGGCCGCCCCCAGTAGCCGGCCGTGGTCGTCGTGGACCGCACCCAGACCTCCCCGACCCGCTCGGCCGCGCACGGCAGGCGGGTGCTCGGGTCGACGATCCTGATCTCGTCGCCCGCCTTGCTGGAACGACCACAGCCACGGAGGATCGTCGCTCGACTGGTCTCGGCAGTGCTCACGACCTGTCCGCGGGCCAGCGCGTCTTTGTCGACCAGTGCCCGTCCTTGTCCGCGATTGGTGACACTGGCGGTGTTCTCGGCGAGGCCGTACGCGGCGAAGAACACGTCGTCACGAAGCCCGGCTTCGGCGAACGCCGCCGTGAACTCGCGCGCCGTCTGGTCACGGACCGGTTCGGCCGCACAGATCGCCATCTCCAGCCGGCTCAGGTCCCAGCCGGCGCGCTGCGCCGCGGTCGTCTTCCGGACGGCGAGGTCGTAGGCGAAGTTGGGCGCGGAGGTGATCGTCGCGCCGACCCGGGACATGACGGCGAACCAGACGGCGGGATCACGCAGGAAGGTCACGGGCGACATCAGGTGGGTGGCCGAATTGCCGCACACCGTGCTGAGGATGACGTTGATCAGTCCCATGTCGTGGTACTGCGGGATCCAGAACACGCCGCGGGTCGCGTCGTTCAGCCGCAGATCGGTCACGTTCGCCGCGAGTTCGTGCGCGATGTTCCCGTGGGTCACCACGACACCCTTGGGCGTGCCGGTGGAGCCCGAGGTGTACTGCAGGAACGCGGGCTCGTCCGGCGAAACGGGCTCGTGCGGGGGAACCGTCCCCGCGTCCCCGCGGAACCGCCGATCGGTGCGGTACCAGGTCAGTTCCGGGAGATTCGTCGTGCTCCGGCCGAAGAAGCCGGCCACGGCGGCGATCTTGCGGGCCCGGTCGTAGGTCGCGTTCGTCAGCGCGAACCGGGCTCCGCAGTCCGCCACGATCTTCGCGAAGGTGTCCATCGAACGGCCGGGGCGCGTCGGGTCGGGCGGGTAGACGGGGACCGGCACGACACCGGCGGCCAGGCAGCCGGTGAAGGCGGCGATGAAGTCCAGGCCTGGCGGATACACCAGCACCGCCCGGTCACCGGCTCGCAGACCCCAGCCGCGAAGAGCCGTCGCGATCTTGTCCGTCGCCTCGCCGAGGCCTCCGGCGGTCAGTGCGCCCGCATCCCGGCCGTTGTCGTCTACCCAGGTGAAAAGCAGCCTCGCAGGATCCACCGAACACAGCCTGCGTAAGGCTCCGAGCACCGTCGGTGAACTGGGAGAAGTCATGGCTGATCGTGCGCCTCCGGCGCACCGGAAAAGAAGAGCACTCCTGCCGGAGAGTCTTTCCGGCCAAGAATACTGCCCGGTATTCCGATGGCCGCGCTCGAATGACGAGCTGCACCTAAGGGCATAAAGGCTATCCGCGGACGTCCGCCTTTTCCTCTCGGCGTTGAAAAAGAGGATGGCGCTGGACAGGCTGATCCACGGCCTGTGACGGCCTGATGGAGGATACGGAATGTTCGTGGTCTTGGCGGCCGATCCGAGCGTCGATCGGGTGATCGAGGTGGATCGGCTCGAACGGGGCGTCCTGCACTGGGCTTCCGCCGGAACGGTGCGCCCCTGTGGCAGGGGCGTCCACTTGGCACGGGCGTTGGCCGGCAACGGTTTCGGCGCGCGCGTGGTGGTCCCCGCGGGCGGGCCCGACGGTGACAACCTGGTCAGTCTGCTCCGCGCCGAGGACATCGAAGTGATCAGGGTCCGCACCGAAGCGGCCGTGCGGCGGAACATTCGCCTCGTGGAGCCGGACGCCACGGTGACGAGGGTGAACGAGATCGGCCCGCGCCTGTCCGGCAACGAAGTGCGCGTTCTCTGCGACGCGCTGGTGAAACACGTGGACGACGCGCGATGGGTGGTGCTGGCGGGACGGACACCCCGCGGCATGGACCCCGAAACGCTCGCCGAAGTGGTCGCCCGGCTGACCGGTGCCGGGGTCAAGGTCACCGTCGACAGCAGCGGCTCGGCCCTGGTGGAGGCGGTGAAGGCGGGCCCGGCACTGGTCAAGCTGAACCTCGAAGAGCTCGAAAGCGCGACCTCTCGCCAGCTGACCACTTTCGCCGACGTCGCCGACGCGGCCCAGCAACTGCGCTCGCTGGGAGCGGGTGCCGTGCTGGCCGGGTTCGGCGCCAAGGGCGCGGTGCTGGTCGAAGACACCGGGACGTGGCGCGCCAAGGCGACGCCCGCCAGGCCGGTGAGCACGATCGGTGCCGGGGACGCCCTGCTCGCCGGGTTCCTGTCGGCCGGAGCCGAGGGGATCGAGGCACTCGGCGCGGCGGTGCGCTGGGCCGCCGCCGCGGTTTCCCTGCCTGGCAGCGTGATGCCGGGCCCCGTCGACATCGAAGCTCGTGAACGCGACGTGGACGCCAGCTCCGAGTGGGACGAAAAAGTACGCGGTTGAGCGTCCGGAACTCCGACCGCTGGCCTCACTCCGGCGGGGAATGTGAACGAGGGAAGCTTGTGTTGGACAACGCCATCTGTTCGGCCGTCAGGGAACACGCCTGGGTGGGAATGGTCCGGCGGGCACCGTCGGGAGTGCTCGAAGTCCGGCCGGCGAGCGACGCGCTGGCCTTCGGCGGCGCGTCGTGGGCACTGACCGGCGAGTATCTGAGCAATTGGGCGGACCTGTACGAATGGGCGTTCAAATCGGCCGAACTCGACGCGGCGGGATCCGATTTCATCGGGCTGACCACGGCCACCACACCGTTGCCGGACAAGGATGTCCGTGACTGGATCAAGCACACCGTCGCGCTGGTGCGGGAGTCGAAGCCTCGCCGCGTGGTGGATCTCGGCTGCGGCACCGGGTTGCTGCTCCGGCACCTGCACGACGGGATCGAGTCCTATGTCGGGATCGATCCGACGAGGTTCGCGGTGGACCGTATCCGCGAGGCGCGGCTGCCCGGCGTGCGCGCGGTCCTCGGCGGAGCCCACGATCTGTTCTCGCACAAGGTGAAGCGGGCGATCGCCGAAACCATGGGCGAGGGGGGCAGGCCGGACTGCGTGGTGTTGAACAACGTCGTGCAATGCTTTCCGGGTACTGAGTATCTGGCCTCCGTGCTCCGCGACGCGATCGAACTGGTCGAATCCGGTGGCCGGGTCATCCTCGGAGATCTGCGGAATCTGGCTCTGGCAGAAGAATATCGCCGGTGGCTGGAGGCGGGCGCGGACAGCGGGCCGGGGTTGTTCCGGGACGAGGAGGAACTCTTCGTCGACCCGAACCTGATCGGGTTGCTCGCCGCTTCGGTCGATCGTCCGGTCAAGGTCTCCATCCGGGCGAAGACCATGCCGGGGGACAACGAGTTCACCAGGTTCCGCTACGACGTGGTGATCCACGTCGATCCCGGGCAGAAACCGCCGCGCCCCGTGGAGGTTCCTTGGCGGAAGCTCACCGGCGACCGGCTGGCGACGTTGTCGAAGCTTGCGGGCGAGGGACCGCTCGCGGTCACCGAGATCCCGAACGCGCGCACCGCGAGCGCGGGCGGAGTGTCGTCGGGCGCGTTGAGCGCCGCCATCGAGGGCACCGGCCTGGTGGCCACGTTGTCGCTCGACGACCCGGCGCTCCTGGAAGTCCGGCCGGCCGGCGGTGCGGAGCCGAAGCTGGACGCCGAACCGCTCGAAGACGATTCGCTCGAGAGGTTCGTCGCCCGTCGCCTGCCGGAACTCTTGCGCAGTCACCTGGCCGAGAACTTCCCCGGCGTGAGGCTGCCGGAAATCGTCGTCAGGAAAGCCTCGGTTTCGTAGGGCTGTTCCTTGGCTCCCGCGAAGGGATCCGGACGGGCGCCGTCGATGCGCGGCGACTCCGCCCGGATGCTGCGACGACACAACGAATCCCTCATTCTTTCGGCGCTGTATCACGACGGCCCGATGAGCCGAGTGGAGCTGGGGCCCCTGACCGGACTGGGGCCCGCCGCGATTTCCCAGCTGGTGGCGGGTCTGCGGCGGAGCCGGCTGGTCCGTGAAGCGGGCCAAGTGGTCTCCAGCGGGGGCCGGCCGAGGGTTATGCTCGAGATCGACCCCGACTTCGGTTACCTGGCGGGAGTGGACCTGACCGGTGACTGGGTCGCCTGGGGATTGTTCGACCTGACGATGCGCCCGGTCGACATGCTGCGGCGGAAACTCCGAAGTGGGTTCACGGACGTCGGAGGGCTGGCCGGCGAACTGACCTCGGGGCTTCGTGAGCTGCTGAGCTCGGCCGATGTCCGCGAGCCCGACTTGCTGGGGATGGGAATCGGGCTGCCGAAGACGGTGACCGCGCCCGCTTTGGTGGAAGAGTGGTCGCCGGACCGGCTGAAGTCCCTGACAGGGCTCGAGATTCCGGTGTTCGTCGGCCGAGGGGTGACCAACCAGGCCTTGGCGGAGAGCCGGTTCGGGGCGGCGCGCGGCTCCGAACGCGTGATCGTGGTGGAGATAGGCGCGGGCGCCGATGCCGCGCTCGTCGTCGACGGGCACGTGGAACGGATCTGCGAATGGGGTCACACGACCATCGACTTCGGTGGACGGCCGTGCCACTGCGGATCACGAGGCTGCGTCGAGGCCTACCTCGGCGCGAGCGGCATTCTCCAGCGGTATCACGAATCGTGCGGGCTTCGGCCACCGTCCCGCGCGAAGGAAAGTGCCAAGCTGAGCGCGCTTCTGCGGTCCACCGCGAAATCCGGTCCGGCGGCGGCCCTGGTGCGGGAGACCGTCGGCTACCTCGGCGCGGCGATCGGGAACCTGATCTCCGTGTTCACGCCGTCCAAGGTGATCCTCACCGGCTGGGCCGGTCTGTTGCTGGGAAAGCGTTTCATGACCGACATCCGGAAGGCCGTCGCCAGGTACACGCCACAGCACGCGTATCGGCACACCTCCGTCGAGATCGGCGGCGCCGGGCCGAGGGCGGCGATGATCGGCGCGGCCGCCCTGACGGTCGAGGCCCTGCTCGCCCGCGGTGAAGATCCGTCCGTCTGATCACGCGCGGCGTCCGTCTGGACACGTCCGGCGTCCCTTCATGGCAGAACGACGATCACCCGGAACCGAGCTGCCCGACGATCCTCGCCCGCGCGGCCATCCTTCGGGCACGCATGCTGGACGAACGACTGTTTGTCCTCGTGACGGCGCTGGAAACGTCCTCCGATCGGGTTACCGTCCGATTCCGGGCGAGCCTCGCGAAGGGGAAAAGAATTGTTCGAGCATCTCGGGAAACGGGCCGTCGCGGTCGCGGTCACCATCCTGCTTCTGGTGACTTCGCTGAGTGGTTGCAGCGCTTTCTCCGAATCGGCGGCGCCCGCCCCGGAGAAAGCCAAGATCACGGTGTCCGCCCTGCCGACCATCGACCTGGCACCCCTGTGGCTGGCGCAGGAGGGTGGCTATTTCGAGGCCGAGGGACTCCAGGTCGCGCTGAAACCGGCGAACAGCGGCCAGCCCCCTTACGAGGAGATGAACAGCGGCAAGGTCGACATGGTCCTGTCGAGCTATGTCCCGTTCATCCTCAGCGGTAGCACGCGGACGCAGAACATCAGGCTCGTCGCCGACGGTTCGTCGCTGGACAAGTACAGCAGCGCGATCGTCACCGTGCCGGGCTCCCCGGTCCAGCGGGTCGTCGACCTGCCCGGCAAACGGATCGCGGTCGTGGGGAACAACACGGTGGCGCATCTGCTGACCCGTTCGGTGATGGTTGACCACGGCGTCGACGACGACGGGGTCGACTGGGTGACGATGCGGCTGGAGGACGTGGCCGCGGCCCTGAACGAAAAGCGTGTCGACGCGGCTTATCTGCCCGAGCCGTTTCTCACCCAGGCGGTCCTTTCCTCACGAGTCACGATCGTCGCCAGCCTCTCCTCCGGCGCGTCCGTCAACTTCCCGCTGACCGGTTACGCCGCCACCGCCGACTGGGTGTCGGCCAATCCGAACACCCTCGCGGCTTTTCGGCGGGCGCTGGCCGCGGCGAGCCGCGACATCGCCGATCGGTCGAAGTTCGAACCGATCGTGGTGAACCATCTGAAGGTGTCCACCGACGCCGCGGCCCTGATGTCCCTTCCCACGTTCAGTTCCGTGGTCAATCCCCAGCGGCTTCAGCGGGTATCGGACCTCTTGCAGGCCATGCAGGTGACGCCCGAGCGATTCGACGTCAACACGATCATCGCGCGGTGACCCGTTCCGGTTGCCCTATTCGACTTGATTCTTTTGGACGAACACTCCGCTCGGCCGTTCGGGTCGCTGATCATTTTCTAACATCGTCTCTTCCGTGATGAAGCACTCACGGAACCCGACGAAAGCAGGGGACGATGGTCAAGGCACAGAACCGAAAGGGTGACCGTCCGGTGTCCACACTGGACCGGTTCTTCAAGATCAGCGAGCGCGGCTCGACACCGGGGCGGGAGATCCGCGGCGGGATCGTCACCTTCTTCACGATGGCCTACATCGTGGTGCTGAACCCGCTGATCCTCGGC
>NZ_QHJI01000022.1:0-49654 GCF_003947535.1 Amycolatopsis sp. WAC 04169
CTGCCGCAACGGCCGGTCACTGGAGTTCACCAGCTCGATGGCGTCACGACGGAACTGCTCCGGATACTTCGACCTGCGGGACACCAGGACATCCTCCCTCCAGACCCCTGTCTGGAATCAAGGTGTCCGCCCCCAAGGGGCAACTCCACGTGACTGCCTGGACGACACATGTGTCCCGAGGGACGACTCGCCGTGCCGTCCAACCAGTCACGCGTGTCGTCCAACCAGTCACGCGTGTCGTCCATCCAGTCACGCGTGTCGACCATCTCCGCACAAGGAGCCTCGTGAGTGGCAATTCGGGTTAGAACCCGAAACGCCACTCACGACCCCCCGGCTCAGCTGGAGGCGCGACGCGTGAGCGAGACCGGCAAGATCCGCTGTCGGGGCTTGAGATCCCGGTCGTCCATCACCGCGAGCAGGGTTTCGACCATCGCGTGGACCTGTTCCCGCGGGTCCTGGTGGACCGATGTCAGCGGCGGGTCCATCTCCGGCGCGAGGGTCGCGTTGTCGTCGAAGCTGACGACGGCGACGTCCGCGGGAATCCGCCGTCCGGCGGAATGCAGCGTGCGGAGCGCGCCGAGGGCCATCATGTCGCTGGCCACGAAGACCGCGTCGAGGTCGGGGCGCCGCGCGAGCAGGTTCGACATCGCCTTCGCCCCGCCGGTCAGGGTGAAGTCGCCCTCCTCCATCAGGTCCGCTGGGTCGAGCCCGGCGTCGAGGAGGGTCTTGCGCCAGCCGGAGAGCCGGTCGATCGCCGCACTCTGGTCCTGCGGGCCCGCGATCGTGGCGATCCGCCGGTGGCCGGCCTCGACCAGATGCGCGACGGCGAGCTTCGCGCCGCCCTCGTTGTCGAAGTCGACGACGTGGACACCGCGTTTGAGCCCGGCGGCCTGCCCGCCGTACACCACCGGGATCCTCAACTGCCGCAACGCCTTGGGCAGCGGGTCGGTGCGATGCGGCGCGAACACCAGCACCCCGTCGACGTGCCCGCCGTCGAGGAACCGGACCGTGCGGTCGAGGTCCTCACGGGTGTCGCTGAAGATCAAGACCATCTGACAGCCGATGTCGGCGAGCTCGCGATAGCCCGCACGCATGACCGCGGTGCGGTACGGGTCGTCGAGCAGCCGCGCCTCCGGCTCCGAAAGGACCACCGCGACCGCGCCGGTCCGCTTGGTCACCAGGGATCTCGCCGCCTGATTCGGGGAGTACCCGAGTTCGCGGGCAGCGGCCTGGACCTTCTCGCGGGAGCGCGCGCTGACGTAGCCGTCGTCGTTCAGCGCACGGGACGCCGTCGACCGGCTGACCCCGGCCGACGCGGCGACGTCTTCCAGCGTCGGCCTGCCGTCTTCCCCTGGTCGAGGCCCCACCAGCGCCACCTTCACTCTTCAGTTCCATCCGGACACCGACAGCTTAGTGTCCGGCGGGCCATCGCACTGAGAGCGCTCCCCTGTCGGAAACACTCTCATTACAAGCTATTGACACGGCCAAACCTTGACGACAGACTCTGCCCATCCTGGGAGCGCTCCCATTCTCTCTCACCCCATCAGCAAGGGACTACGACGTGAGAAGCATCCGGAACGGCCTGGTGCTGGCACTGGGTATCACGATGACGACGTTCGGACTGGCGGCGTGCGGCGGTGACGACGACGGCGCGCCCGCCGCGTCGGACCCGAACGCGAAGGTCGAACTGTCACTGGCGACGTTCACCGAGTTCGGCTACGAGGAGCTGATCCCCGAGTACGAGCGGCTGCACCCGAACATCAAGATCACCCATCGCAAGACCGGTCAGGGCGGGCCGTACCACCAGGACCTGATCACGAAACTGGCCGCCGGTTCCGGACTCGCCGACGTCACCGCCGTCGAGGAAGGGCACCTGTCGAACGTCCTCGACAAGGGTTCGAAGTTCAACGACCTGACCAAGATCGGCCCGGGCGAGGTGTCCCCCGACCGCTGGCTCGGGTGGAAGTACGACGCGGCGAAGACCAAGGACGGCAAGGTCATCGGCTACGGGACGGATATCGGCCCGCTGGCCATGTGCTACCGCAAGGACATGCTCGAAGCGGCGGGGATGCCGTCCGACCCCGAAGCGGTCAAACCGCTGTTCGCGACCTGGGACAGCTACTTCGCGGCGGGTGAGCAGTACGTCGCCAAGACCGGCGGGAAGGCGTGGTTCGACTCGGCCGCGCAGAATTTCAACGCCATGGTCAACCAGCTCCCCACCGGCTACATCGGCACCGACGACAAGCTCGCGGTGGAAACCAACCAGGGCATCAAGGACGCGTGGACCAAGGTGACCGGCGCCGTCGCGAAAGGACAGTCGGCCAAGCTCACCGCGTTCAGCAACGAGTGGAACTCCGGGTTCAAGCAGGGCGCCTTCGCCACGAAGGTGTGCCCCGCCTGGATGCTCGGTGTGATCGAGGAGCACTCCGGCCCGGAGAACGCCGGCAAGTGGGCGGTCACCGCGGCGTTCCCCGGTGGCGGCGGCAACTGGGGCGGTTCGTATCTCACCGTGCCCACGCAGTCGAAGCACCCGAAGGAGGCGGCCGAACTCGCCGCCTGGCTGACCGCGCCCGAGCAGCAGATCAAGGCGTTCAAGGCGAAGGGCACCTTCCCCAGCCAGGCCAAGGCGCTGGAGGACCCGGCGCTGCTGAGCGAGACCGACGCGTACTTCGGTGGCGCCAAGATCGGGCAGTTGTTCGCCGAGCAGGCCAAGAAGGTCGCGAAGCCGCAGTACAAGGGCCCCGGTGACGGCCAGATCCAGGAGAACGCGTCAAGCCCGGCACTGCAGGCCGTCGAACAGGGCAAGTCCGCGGCCGAGGGCTGGACGCAACTGCTCGACGCCGCGAAGAAGATCACGCGCTGACCGATGACCGTCGTCGACAAGATCGCGCCGGACGCGGAGAAGGCCGGGGCGCGCACGCCGTCCCGGCCCACCCTCCGCCATCGGCTGAGCCGGTGGGACGTCAAGGTCTCGCCGTACCTCTACATCGCCCCGTTCTTCGTGGTGTTCGGGATCGTCGGGTTGTTCCCGCTGCTGTACACGGCGTACGTGTCCTTGTTCAGCTGGGAGGCGGGCGATGACGATCCCACCTTCATCGGCATGGACAACTTCAAGGAACTGTTCGCCGACACGCAGTTCTGGAACGCGCTCGAGAACACCGTCAGCATCTTCCTGCTCTCCAGCGTTCCGCAGCTGATCATCGCGGTGCTCCTGGCGGCGCTGCTCAGCGCCAGGATCCGCGGGGCGACCGGCTGGCGCGTCGGCGTCCTGCTCCCCTACGCCGCCAGCCTGGTGGCGCTCGGGATCATCTTCGCGAACCTGTTCGGGCCGAAGTACGGGCTGGTCAACGGTCTGCTCCAGACGCTCGGGCTGGACCCGGTCGACTGGCAGGCCGGCCGCTTCAGCAGCCATGTCGCGATCGCGATCATGGTGAACTGGCGCTGGACCGGGTACAACGCGCTGATCGTGCTGGCGGCGATGCAGGCCATCCCGAAGGAACTGCACGAGGCCGCCCTCATCGACGGCGCGGGGACCGCGCGCCGGTTCTTCAGCATCACGCTGCCCTTGCTGAAGCCGACGCTGATCTTCGTCACGATCACCTCGACCATCGGCGGCCTGCAGATCTTCACCGAGCCCAAGCTGTTCGACGCCATGCCGGGCTCGAACAACGGCGGCTCGTCCAACCAGTTCCAGACGGTGACGCTGTACCTGTACCAAACGGCCTTCGAGAACTACGAACTCGGCTACGCCTCGGCGATCGCGTGGGTGCTGTTCGTGATCATCGTGCTGATCGCGCTGGTGAACTTCTTCCTCACCGGCAGGCTCACGGCGGTGAAGAAGAAATGACCACGATCCACAATGGACTCAAACGGGGCGTGTCGGCGCTCGGCAAACCACGCCGGGCGACCTACGTCGTGCTCACGATCTTCGTGCTGGGCTCGCTCTTCCCGTTCTACTGGTCGTTCCTGGTGGCCAGCCGGGACAGCGGGATGCTCACCGAGCGCGTGCCGCCCTTCCTGCCGGGCGGGAACTTCTTCGCCAACGCGGCGAGGGTGTTCGACACGGTGCCGTTCTGGAAGGCGCTCGCGAACAGCCTGATCGTGTCCGGCACGGTCACCCTCACCACGGTGCTGTTCTCGGCGCTCGCCGGGTTCGCGTTCGCCAAACTGCGGTTCCGCGGCCGGAACGGGCTGTTCGTGTTCATCGTCATCACCCTCGCCGTGCCGACCCAGCTCGGCATCATCCCGCTGTTCATGGCCATGTCGGAATTCGGCTGGGCGGGCGGGTTGCAGTCGGTGATCGTGCCGAACCTGGTGACCGCGTTCGGCGTCTTCTGGATGCGGCAGTACACGCTGGACGCGGTGCCGTACGAACTGATCGAGGCGGCCCGGGTCGACGGCTGCAGCATGATCCGGATCTTCTGGAACGTCTGCCTGCCCGCGGTCCGCCCGGCGGCGGCGATCCTGGCGATGTTCACGTTCATGACGTCGTGGAACGACTTCCTCTGGCCGCTCGTGGTGCTGGACGCCGGCAACCCCACCGTCCAGCTGGCCCTGGAGAAGCTGCAGAGCGGTTACTACGTCGACTATTCGCTGGTGCTGGCCGGAACCACCCTGGCCACCATCCCGATCCTCATCGTCTTCCTCCTCCTCGGCCGCCAGATCGTGGCCGGGATCATACAAGGTGCCGTGAAAGGGTGACCATGTCCGCTCATCCCGACAGTGTCCGGGCGAAGACCGCGCTGCTGTTCCCGCCCGGATTCGTGTGGGGCGCCGCCACCGCGGCCTTCCAGGTCGAAGGGGCGACTTCCGCCGACGGCCGGACCGACTCGATCTGGGACGTCTTCGCCCGTCGCCCGGGCGCCGTCGTCGGCGGCGACACCGGGGAGCCCGGCGCCGATCATTACCGGCGCTATGCCGAAGACGTCGACCTGATGCGGCGGCTCGGGCTCGGCGCGTACCGGTTCTCCCTGTCGTGGCCCCGGATCCGGCCCGACGGCGGCGCCCCGAACCCGCGGGGGCTCGCGTTCTACGACCGGCTCGTCGACAAGCTGCTCGAAGCCGGAGTGGAACCCTGGGCGACGCTGTATCACTGGGATCTCCCCCAGTCCCTGGAAGACCAGGGCGGCTGGGCGGCACGCGAGACCGCGTTCCGGTTCGCCGAATACGCCGAAACGGTCGTCGCTCGACTGGGTGACCGTGTGCCGCGCTGGTCCACCCTGAACGAGCCGTGGTGCGCCGCGATGCTGGGCTACGCGCGCGGGATCCACGCGCCCGGAAGGCAGGAACCCCGCGCCGCCGTCGCGGCCGCGCACCATCTGCTGCTCGGGCACGGGCTCGCGATGGACGTCCTGCGGCGGCATGCCCCGGCCGCGTCGTCGGGGGTGACGCTGAACCTGTATCCGGTGTCGGCGGTCGACCCGTCGTCCACTGTGGACGCGGAGGCGGCGCGCCGGATCGATGGCCTGCAGAACCGGTTGTTCCTGGATCAGGTGCTTCGTGGCTCCTACCCCGCGGATCTGCGGGCCGACCTGGCACCGCTCGGCATCGAGGAACTCGTCCGGGACGGCGATCTCGAGACCATCGCCGCCCCGATCGATTGGCTGGGCATCAACTACTACCGCGGCTACCAGGTCGCGGGCACTCCCCTGCCCGGCAGTGAACCGGCGGGCGCCGACTGGCTCGGCGCCCCCGACGTCCATTTCGTCCCCGACGAGGCGGCGCCGCGCACCGACTCGGGCTGGGAGGTCCAGCCGTCGCGGCTCACCGAATGCCTGCTGCAGGTCCACCGCGACTATCGGCCGATCCCGTTGTACATCACCGAAAACGGCGCGTCGTATCCCGACGCGCTGATCGCCGGGGACATCGCGGACACCGACCGGATCGCCTTCCTCGACTCGCATCTGCGCGCCGCGCACGACGCGATCGAGGCGGGCGTCGACCTGCGCGGCTACTTCTACTGGTCGCTGCTCGACAACTTCGAGTGGGCCGAGGGGTATGCCAAGCGGTTCGGCCTCGTGCACGTCGACTACGAGACCCAGCGGCGGACGCCGAAGCGGAGTGCGCTCTGGTATGCCAGAACGATCAGCCTGAACGGGCTGAGCTGAGTCACCCCGCCGGGATTGCGGTGGCCGCGTCCCGGCGGGTCTTGTTATCGTGGAGCGGACCTGATCGAGAAACAGGGAGACCAGACGTGGCAGGTGAAGACGACATCTCCGGGTGAGCCGGAGTTGGCAGGCCACCGGCGTTGACGCCGAAGTGGCCACTTTGTCGTCCCCTTGAAGCCACGTCCACCGCGGTGCTGCCTTGCGGCGCCCGCTGTCTTTCACGAGGTCATTTCCATGTCAGACGCCTTCGTCGTCGTGTCCGCTTTGTCGTTCGCCTGGCCGGACGACACCCAGGTCTTCGACGACCTGTCCTTCACCGTGCCCGGAGGCCGCACCGGCCTGGTCGCGCCGAACGGGGCGGGCAAGAGCACGCTTCTCAAACTGATCGCCGGTGAGCTGCGGCCGCTCTCCGGATCCGTCTCCGTCCAGGGAGTCCTCGGCTATCTTCCGCAGTCGCTGCCGCTCACCGCCGACCTGAACGTGGCCGAAGTGCTGGGCATCGCGCCGCAGCTCGCGGCACTGAGCGCCATCGAGTCCGGTGACGCGAGCGACGAGCACTTCACCACCATCGGGACCGACTGGGACATCGAGGAACGCACCCGCGCGCAACTCGACCGGCTCGGCCTCGACGGCATCTCGCTGGACCGGAGCCTGCGGACGTTGAGCGGCGGGCAGATCATCTCCCTCGGCCTGGCCGCCCAGCTGCTCAAACGGCCGGACGTCCTGCTGCTGGACGAACCGACCAACAACCTCGACCTGGACGCCCGCCGCAAGCTCTACGGCGTGCTCGAGGACTGGTCCGGCTGCCTGCTGCTGGTGAGTCACGACCGGGAACTGCTCGACCGGATGGACCGGATCGCCGAGCTCGACCGTGGCGATCTCCGGTACCACGGCGGGAACTTCACCCAGTACGAAGCGGCGGTCAAGGCCGAGCAGGAGGTCGCCGAACGCAACGTCCGCAGTGCCGAGCAAGAGGTCAAACGCGAGAAGCGGGAGATGCAGCAGGCGCGCGAACGGGCGGCGCGGCGGGCGGGCAACGCGGCCCGCAACCTCGGCAACGCCGGTCTGCCGAAGATCTTCGCCGGCACCATGAAACGCAACGCCCAGGAGTCCGCCGGCAAGGCGAACGAGACGCACGCGGCCCGCGTCAGCGACGCGAAGAACCGTCTCGACGAGGCCGAACGCTCCCTTCGCGACGATCACAAGATCTCGCTGATCCTGCCGGGCACCAACGTCCCCGCCGGGCGCACGATGTTCCACGGCGAGCACATCCAAGTCCGCTACGGCGACCGGAACGTCTTCGCGGGCGACGGCGTCGACCTGACGATCCGCGGCCCCGAGCGGATCGCGCTGACCGGCGGGAACGGTACGGGGAAGTCGACGCTCCTGCGGGTGCTCAACGGCGACCTCGTCCCGGACAGCGGCGTGCTGAAGCGGTCGGAGGGCCGGATCGCGTACCTCTCCCAGCGGCTCGATCTGCTGGACCTCGACCGGACCATCGCCGAGAACTTCGCCACGTTCGCCCCGAGCCTCCCCGAGTCGCAGCGGATGACCCTCCTCGCCCGCTTCCTGTTCCGGGGCGCGCGAAGCCAGCTTCCCGTCGGCGTGCTCTCCGGCGGCGAGCGCCTGCGAGCCACGCTGGCCTGCGTCCTGTTCGCCGAACCCGCGCCGCAACTGCTCCTGCTGGACGAACCGACCAACAATCTGGACCTGGTCAGCGTCGGACAGCTGGAGAGCGCGCTGGGTGCCTATCAGGGGGCCTTCGTGGTGGTGAGCCACGATGAACGGTTCCTGAAGGAGATCAAGGTGGATCGGCGGGTTCGATTGGCCGACGGGGCTCTTGTGGAGTCCTGATTCGGCGGCGGCGGTTGGGTGGGCTGGCTCGTGAGCGGTAAGGACGGTTCTAACCGTCCTTACCACTCACGAGGGCTTTGTTCCGCATTCAGTCGACTAACTGCGGCTCGTTCTCCTCGATCGAATGGAGACAATCCCCCGCAGAAAGAAAAGGTCCCGCTTCCGCTCAGCGAAGGCTGGGGGTTCCTGCGAGCAGGAAGCGGGAGTTTGTGGCCGGTACGGGGGCCGCCTCTCGGCGAGTGGCTCGACACGGCTCCGGCCGGACCGGTATTCCGTGAAGGCGAAGGGTGAGGCCCGGGGGCACCATCCGTACCGACACTCTCTACAACGCTCCACCGCCGGAAATGTTCCCCGGCGGCGAGCCCGGATCGATGTGACCCGCGTCTACAACGAACAAAAAAGACCCGCTCCCGCTCAGCGAAGGCCTGGGGGTTGCCTGCGAGCGGGAGCGGGAGCAAAGGCCGATACGGTGGGCCGCCTCTCGGCGAAAGGCACGACATGGCTCCGGCCGGACCGGTATTCCATGAAGGCGAAGGGTGAGGCCCGGGGGCACCATCCGTACCGACACCCTCTACAACGCCACGACACCGAAAACGTTCCCCACGAAAAGGGTGACGCGCGTCAACACACGAATGCGCTAACGGTCAGCAGGGCGGCGGAACCTGGGCGACGAGTTCCTCGGGAGCGGAAAGCCGCCACGCCTCGTAGACCAATTCGGTGAGCTCGTCGGATTCGATGCCGTCGAGGTAGACCACCACCCAGCCGAATCCCCCGGCCGTGAACTGCACCTCGAAGACGTCGGGCCGTTCGGCCACGAGGGCTTCCTGCTCCGAGAGGGTCTGCTTCAGGCCGACGGTCTGGGTCCGCGGCCAGTAGTAGCCGAACCGCTTCCCGCGCACGCTGTACGACTCCCACTCCTTCGCGTCGGAGCGCTCGACGTCGGCGAGCGTCTTCAGCATCCGGTGGAACTCGTCACTCGACACGCTCATCTGAACCCCAAACCCCAGGAACTCCGTCCGCCCCAGTCTAAACAGCCACTTCCTTTGAGGACGCGAGACGGCGACCCGAGGCAGCGGTAGATTCGCCCGAGGAAGATCCACTCGATCCGGGGAGCTGCGCAATGGACCGACCCGTCACCGCGGCGGAACTGTTCGACGCCATCGGTTCCGACTACGAAGACGTCTTCGGGCGGGCTCCGGCGGTCGACCGGGCGGTGCGGCATCTGCTGGACGCCCTGCCACCCTCGTCGAGGGTGCTCGACATCGGCAGCGGTACCGGAAAGCCGGTCGCCGGGGACCTGTCGTCCGCAGGCCATCGGGTGACCGGGCTGGATGTTTCGTCGGTGATGATCGACATCGCGCGCGAGCAGGTTCCGGCCGCCACGTTCGTGCACGCCGATGTTCGCGAGTGGACCTCGCCACCCGAGACCTGGGAAGCCGTCTGCGCCTTCTTCCCGTTCCTCCAGATGCCCCGCAAGGACACCGAAGCCGTACTCGCCGACATCGCGCGTTGGCTGGTCCCGGGAGGTCTTTTCGCTCTGATCACAATTCCGAAGGACGCCGAGGACGCTCCGGCGGAGTTCTTCAACCACTCGTTCCTGGTGACCAGTTTCGCGCCGGACGACCTCGTCCGGCGGGTCGAGGCGGCCGGGCTGGAGGTCACCGGCACGCACTCCGAGGTCTTCACCGCCGACGAGCCGGGGACCCCGCCGGAGGAACACCTCCTGATCACCGCCCGGCGCCCGGCCTGATCATGCCGACCATCAGCGTGATCACCCCGGTCCATCCGCCGAGCCTGCCGTACCTGACCGAGGCGTACGAATCCCTCGCCGCGCAGGAACTCCCGCCGGGCTGGGCCTGGGAATGGCTGGTGCAGGAGGACGGCGAGACCGGACTGCTCGACGGCGCCCTTCCCGCGGACGCACGGGTGCTGCCCGGCTCGGGCCGCCGGGGCGGCCCCGGGGTCGCGCGGATGATGGCCCTGTCGCGCTCCTCCGGGGAGCTGATCAAAGCCCTCGACGCGGACGACCTCCTGGCGCCCGGGGCGCTCTCGCGGGACATCGCCGCGCTCGCGGACCCCGCGATCGGCTGGACCACTTGCCGGGTCCTCGACCTCCTTCCGGACGGGACCACGGCCGGCTTCGACAGCGACCCCGACGAGGGGCCCATCGAGCGCGGCGCGATCCTGCGGCACTGGCAGCGCAACGGCTACGTCTCGTCGGTGGTGGCCGGGACCTTGTGCATCCGCCGCGAACTGCTGCTGGACCTCGGCGGCTGGATGGCGCTGCCCGCGTCGGAGGACACCGGGCTGATCCTCGCCGCCAACGCCTGCTCGGACGGCTACTTCATCGCCACGTGCGGCATGTTCTACCGCAAGTGGCCCGGACAGGTCACCAAGTCCGCGGCGCACAACGACGACGGCGAGCGGCTCGCGCGGATGAGGCTGATCGAGGAACGCGCCGAGGTCATGTTGGCAGGTCGACGATGTCGAGCAACGCCTTCGCGCACAGATCCCGGATCTCCTCCCGGGTCAGTCTCCGGTACTTGAGCCAGTCGAGGCAGACCGCCACGACGAAGGCCAGCCAACCGCGGACGAGCACCCGCAGGGCCTCCGGTGGCTCGCCGTCCGGGCACAGCACTTCGAGGATGCGGCGGCCCTGTTCGGCGAAGTTGTTGTCCAGGACCTCGCGGACGCCGTCGACGGCGATCGACGTGCCCGAGTGCAGCGCCCGGTACCCGTCCTCGTTGGCTTCGACGTAGCGGAGGTACGCGTCGAGGCCGGCCGTCAGCTGCTCTTCGACCGGCAGCGTGGGGTCGGACTTGGTCATCTCGAGCAGGCGTTCGCCCTGTGACCTGATGACCTCGGTGACGAAGTCCCGTTTCGTCGGGAAGTAGTGGTACAGCAGCCCTCGGGACACTTCGGCGATGTCCGCGACCTGCTCGATCCACACGTCGTCGTACGGCCGCTCCGCGAACAGGCGGGCACCGATCCGCAGCAGTTGTTCCCGCCGCTCGGCGGTGGTCAGCCTGCTGCGGGGCTTCCCGGAAGTACTCGGCGCCATCCGGGCATCGTACTTACTTGACACGGGTTCAGTAACAGGCCACGCTCGCTATTGGATGCCGGTTCAACAGCGCTCACCTGGAGGGGCTCGATGGCCACCGCTCTCCCCCATCCCCCGCGACGGATCCCGCTGATCGGCGACGTGCTCGGCGTCTCGCCGAAGACGCCGGTCCAGGATTCGATGCGGCACGCCGCCGAGCTGGGTCCTGTCTTCGAGCGCAAGGTGTTCGGCCGCAGCATCGTGTTCGTCCACGGCGCCGGGATGGTCGCCGACCTCTCCGACGAGAAGCGGTTCGCGAAGCACGTCACCCCCGCGATCGCGAATCTCCGCCCGCTCGGCGGCGACGGGCTGTTCACCGCGCACAACGAAGAGCCGAACTGGCGGCGCGCGCACGAGATCCTCGCGCCCGCGTTCAGCCGCAACGCCATGCAGCGCTACCACCCCACGATGCTGGCGATCACCCGCGAACTGCTGGCGACGTGGGACAGGGGCGGCGAGGTCGACGTCGCGGACGACATGACCAAGCTGACGCTGGAGACCATCGGGCGGACGGGCTTCGGCTACAGCTTCTCGTCGTTCGAACGCGCCGAACCGCATCCGTTCGTCGCCGCGATGGTCCGCACGCTGCGGCACGCGCAGCGGACGGCGATCCAGCCGCCGGTCATCGGCCCGCTCCTGAGCCGCAAAGCCAACCAGCGCAACGAAGCAGACCTCGCGTTCCTGCACTCCGTCGTCGCCGACGTCATCGAGGCACGCCGGAACGATCCGAGTACCGAAGACCTGCTCGGGCTCATGCTGAACACCACGCAGCCGAGCACCGGCGCGGCACTGGACGAGGACAACATCCGGCACCAGATCATCACCTTCCTGGTGGCGGGCCACGAAACCACGTCGGGCGCGCTGTCGTTCGCCCTGTACTACCTCGCCCGCAATCCGGACGTCCTTGCCCGCGCGCGGTCCGAAGTGGACAAGGTCTGGGGCGAGAACCCGGATCCGTCCTACGAGGAGGTCGCCAAGCTCCGCTACGTCCGGCGGGTGCTCGACGAAGCACTCCGGCTCTGGCCGACGGCGCCCGCGTTCGCCCGCCAAGCCCAGGTGGACACCGTCGTCGGCGGCGAGTACCCGATGCGGAAGGGGCAGTGGGCCCTGGTCCTCATCCCGGCGCTGCACCGCGATCCCGTCTGGGGCGACGATCCCGAGTCCTTCGACCCGGATCGCTTCTCCCCGGAACGCAACCGTGCCCGTCCGGCACACGTCTACAAACCCTTCGGAACCGGCGAGCGCGCCTGCATCGGACGGCAGTTCGCCCTGCACGAGGCGACGCTGGTGCTCGGCATGCTGCTGAGCCGGTACGACCTGCGAAGCGAACCGTCCTATCGGCTGAAGGTGCAGGAACTGCTGACTCTCAAGCCGGAAGGCTTCAAGCTGGAGGTCTCGCTCCGCGATCGCGCGTCGGTGCCCGCCTGAGCGTTGAGCAGGCGGTACGGCGAAACCTGCCCTAGTAGGTCACATCTCCGCTTCGGGATCCGTCAGCACGGTATGGAAACCCGAATCCCGAACCCCGCCCTGTCGAACCCCGCCACGCTCAAGGCCCTGATCGCGCTGTCGGAGTCGGCCGGCGACACCGGTGTCCCGAAGACCACGCACTACCTCATGCACGTCCGCGCGAGCCAGATCAACGGATGCAGCGGCTGCCTCGAGATGCACACCAAGGAGATGCGCAAGGCGGGCGAGTCCGACGAGCGGATCTTCACCGTGGCCGCGTGGCGTGACACGGCCTACTACACCGACGCCGAACGCGCTGCACTCGCGCTGGCCGAGGCCCTCACCCGCATCGCGGACCGGACCGACCCGGTCGACAACGTGGTCTGGGACGAGGCCGCTCGTCACTACGACGAAAAGCAGCTCTCGAGCCTGGTTCTCTCCATCGCCGCCATCAACACCTGGAACCGGCTCAACGTCGCCACACGGCAGATCGCCGGCGCCGCCTGACCGGGTTATTCGGCCTGCCGTAACTCCACACAGCACTCGGCCACGCCGGGGACGAGGGCCGCTTCCACGTTCCCGGCGCGGACGCCGTTCAGGAAACCGGCCAAGAACGCCTGGTTGATCCCGCAGACGAGGTCCGGGGCCTTCGCCGCCAGCGGGTGGAACGGGCAGTTCCGCAGCCGGACGCAGGTCCTGCTGTCCCGGCTCGGTTCGAAACCGTAGCGGCGGAGCATCCCTTCGGCCACGGTGAGCGCGCGTTCGGGGCCGAGCCTGCCGGGCCGCGTCCGCGCGCGTTCCTCCTCGCCCACCGCGAAGCCGCGCTCCCCCGCGACCCGGCGCACCGCTTCCCTCGCGGTCTCGCCGCTCTCTTCGGCGAGCACGGCCTCGGCGAGGATCCCCGCGAGGACCTCGTGCCGCCGTGCGGGAAGCTGGACCTGGATGGTGTCGTCGACGGGTTCGTAGACCTTCGGCCTGCGGCCCACCTTCACCACCGGGCCCGCCGCGAACCCGAATCTGAGCAGGCCGGCGTCCACGAGTTTGTCGAGATGGAAGGCGGCGAGCTTGCGCGAGATCCCCACCGCGGCCGCCGCCTCGTCCCGGGTGACCGGGCGCCGCGCGCGCCGCGCGTAGGCGTACATACCCCGGCGAAGGTCGTCGTCGAGAGCGGCCACCGCGGCGATGGCGGGGACGTCGAGGCCGTCCGGATCGGGCACTGTCACGTACACCACGATATCGCCTATCTCAACCGGCGGAACAGCCTGGATCAGGGATCTACCATGTAAGATGAGCCCGCGGGTGGCAAAACACCCAAAAGTCTTGGTTAAATAACCACTGGGGACCACGTCCAGCCTAGGAGGCCCAATGTCCACTCCCGCCTTGCGCGTTGTGCATGAAACCGGGCCGGGGCCGGACCTGGTGGCCGCCGAGGCAGCGGCCGCCGATCTCCTCACCGCGCTGGGCATCCCGCTGGACTCCGAGAGCCTCCGCGGCACGCCGGGCCGCATGGCGCGCGCGTACGCCGAGCTGTTCACCCCTCGGCCGTTCGACCTCACGACCTTTCCCAACGACGAGGGCTACGACGAACTCGTCCTCGCCAGGGGAATCCCGGTCCGGTCGGTCTGCGAGCACCACCTGCTGCCGTTCGTCGGCGTCGCGCATGTGGGTTATCTGCCCGGCGACCGGATCCTCGGCCTGTCCAAGCTGGCGAGGATCGTCGAGCATTTCGCTTGCCGCCCCCAGGTTCAGGAGCGCCTGACGAAGCAGGTCGCGGACTGGCTCGAAGAGCAGCTCGAACCCCGCGGCGTCGGTGTGGTGATCGAAGCGGAGCACTCGTGCATGACGTTGCGCGGGGTCCAGGCCGTCGGGTCGAGCACCGTCACCTCCACCCTGCTCGGCACGCTCCGCGAAGACGCCCGCTCCCGGCAGGAGTTCTTCGCTCTCACCGGTATCAACGGCTGACAGCGGGCTCTTCCGCGTAGGCCGCGGAGACGACTGCACGGTCGAACACCCGCCAAGTGAGCGCGGAAACGAGCACCGCCACCACGAAACCGGCCCAGTACGGCGTCGTCAGCCCGAACTTCGACGCCACCGCCCCGCCGAGCAACGCGCCGACGCAATTGCCGCCCGCGATGATGAACAGGCTGGTGCTACCGACCCGGCCGAGCATGTCCGGCGGGGTGAGCCGTTGCCGCAGGGAGCTGCCGACGATGCCCCACAGCGCACCGTGCACCCCGAACAGGAACAACGTCACCCCGACCACCGGCGCGTTCGTGCTCGTCGCCAGCACCAGATGGGTCGCGGCCTCGATCAGCAGCCCGATCCGCAACGTCCAGGTCGGTGTGCACCACGCGATCAGCCGGTCCCCGGTGACCGAGCCGAGCAACCCGCCCACCGCCATGCAGGTGAAGAGCAGGCCGTATCCGACGGCACCCAGCTGGAGCCGCTCCTTCGCCAGCAACACCAGCACCGAGGTCGCCGCGACGAGTGTCAGGTTCAGCATGCCGATCAGCCCGACCATGGTCCGCAGCAGCCGCTGACCGGCCAGCCACCGAAATCCCTCGGCCACCTCCGACCGCATCGAACGGCGCACGCCGGGATCGTCGCCGGGGCGCGAGCGGTAGGCACCGGCGATGAGCCCGAGCAGCAGGGCACTGACCGCGTACGTGCCGGCGTTGACGTAGAACGGGATGCTCGCCGCGATGCCGAACAGGAATCCGCTCAGCGGACCGGAAAGCATGCCGTGGGACAGCGTCGTCCCCGCGTACAGCCGTCCGTTCGCCCGCTCCAGCAACGACTTCGGGACGATGGCGGGCAGCATCGCCCCGCTCGCCGTCCGGAACACGACCTCACTCGCGTTGATCACGAAAAGGACCGAATACAGCAGGGCGATTTCGACGTCCCCCGCCGTGATCGCGACGGCCAGCAGCGCGACGACGGGTACGCGGATCCAATCCAGGATGATCATCAGCTTCCGCCGGTCCACCCTGTCGACCAGCACCCCGCCCGGCAGCGCGAAGAGCAGCCAAGGCAACCACGCCACCGCGAATCCGCCCGAGACCACGAGCGGTTCGTCCGTGCGGGAAGCGATCAGCAGTGGCGCCGCCACCGTGGCGAGCCCACTGCCCAGCGCGGACGTCGTACTGGCCGCCCAGAGCTTCACGTACCTGCCGTCCAACCGCTCCCCAGTCATGAGATCGAACGTAGCGACCGGTGACCGAGCGGATGCGGAGTTTCACCCACAGCTGAGTACTCGCCCTCTAGACTGCCCTTCCGTTCGGCCTTGGGAGGGGACCACGGATGGTGCTGGTGCGCGACGTCGATCCGGCGATTCTGCTGAAGAACCTGCCCATCGGCGGGGAGTTGCACCCCTACCTTCCGCGGGATGTCGATCAGGACGTCCGGGCCGCGTTGTCGGCCGCCCCGTTCACGCTGATCGTCTACGAGCACAACTCGGGAGTCCGGCGGACCGCCTACGAGGCGCTGCTGGCGTCGTACCCGGACTACGAACTGATCGTCAAGCCGCGGAGCACCGACCTCGCTCGCCAGCGGGGTGCGGCCACCGCCGTCGTCTGGCTGGACGGCGAGCTGGACGTGAACACCGGGCTTTCCCGCTCGCTGGCGGCCTGGCTTCGACAGAACACCGCTCGCCGGGCGCTGGGAGTCATCCGGGAAGACCGGTACGAGAGCGAGGTGCTGCGAGAGGCCCTCGACCCTCTTCGCCCCACCATCGTGCGACTCGCCGCCGGCCTTTCCGGCGGCGAGCGTTTCGTCGCCGACCAGATGTTCCCCGAAGCCGCGCCTGTCCGTCAGGCCGGGCAGCTCGCCGGCCTGCCCGCCAAATCACGGCCGCCGAAGCCGATCCAATCCCCGGACCCGTTCGCCGCCCACGTCGCCGATTACCGGCCGGATACCGACGACGGCGTCGACCGCCTCGGCATCGGCACCGACGTGCGCATGCTCGCCGACCTGGTGGTCTCCCGGATGATCACCCCTCCCCTGTCGATCGGCCTGTTCGGCAGCTGGGGTTCGGGCAAGAGCTTCTTCATGCGGCAGATGCAGCTGCGCGTCCGCGAACTCGCCGATTCGGCGCGGGAGGCCGAAATCGAGGCGGGCGCGCACGGGAAGTCCGTGTCGTCCTACTGTTCGAGTGTCCGTCAGATCAGCTTCAACGCCTGGCACTACAGCGAAGCGAACCTGCTCGCCAGCCTCGCCACGCATATCTTCGACAACCTCGCCGCGAGCGGTGCCGAGAACGACCTCCAGCGCCAGGCCGATCTGCTCGCGGAGCGCCGCAAGACCGAGAAGACCCTGCTCGGCAGGCTCAGCGCGGTCCGCCTCGAACGCAGAACCCTGACGGCACAGCAGAAACAAGCGAGCCGGAGGCGACGGAAACCGCGCGAGTACGTCCGCGCCGTCTTCGACAGCCTCACCGACGCGGACAAGGCGTGGATCGCCTCCAGGATCGGTGTCGACCGGCCGACCGCCGAAGACCTCGAACGGCTGGCCCAGGAAACCGGCGGGCTGCGTTCGGACGTCGCCGAATTCTGGCGACGGCTCCGGCAGGACCCCGTCCCGCTGCTGGTCCTGATCGGCGGGCTGGTGACGGTACTGGTCGTCACGCTGCTCGTCGGCCGGTCGCAGGTGTCCGGCGTGCTCGGCGGGCTCACGGTGGTGAGTTCCGCGCTGACCATCGTCCTGCGGATGCGCGCCAGCGCGGAACGGATCCACCAGGCGCTGGACAAACTCGGCGGTCCGTCCGAAGAGGACGAAGAGACCGAGCGGCGCCTCGCCGAACTGGACGCGGAATCCGACCGGCTCGAAAAGGCGGTCGCCGAACTCGCGCCGGGGCTGGACCTCGTGTCGTTCGCCGAGTCCCGGGTCTCGGACTACGTCGAGCATCTGGGCGTGGTTTCCTTGCTGCGCAAGGATCTCGAAACGTTCGCGACGATGCTCGCCGAGGTGCCGCACGGTTCCGGCAAGATCGAGCGGACCGTGCTCTACATCGACGACCTCGATCGCTGCCCGCCCAAGGTGGTCGTCCAGGTCCTCGAAGCCATCCACCTCCTGCTGGCCTTGCCGGTGTTCGTCGTCGTGGTGGGGGTCGACTCCCGGTGGCTCAAGAAGGCCGTCGAGCAGCATTACGAGCAGATGCTCGGCGACGACCCGGAAACCTTCGCCGAGAACTACCTCGAAAAGATCTTCCAGGTGCCGTTCACGTTGTCCCCCATGGACGATCCAGGGTTCGCGGGGCTCGTGCGCGGGCTCGCCGAAACCGAGGCCCCGGATTCCACCCCGGCGCCCGCACCCGCCGGAACGGGTCGGGCCACCGGCGACCGCCCTCCGGCGACGGTCGCTCCGTCTCTTCCCTCGGAAGAACCGGCACCGTCGTCCGAGCAGTCCACAATAGACGTTCGCCCTCCTCGTCTGGTGATCTCTTCGGCCGAGCTGGACTTCCTGCCGACGCTGGCCCCGTTCATCCGGTCACCGCGGGCCGCGAAGCGACTGCTGAACCTGTATCGCCTGCTACGAGCGCGCTTCTCCGGAGAGGAACTGGCCGGCTTCCTCGCCGACGGCGACCGCGAGGCACCGTTCCGCGCGGTGCTGGTGCTGCTCGCGGTCCACGTCGGGCATCCGGACGCCGTCCGGTGGTTCACCAACCTCGACGGGACGGATCCCGGCGACAGCGCCCTCGAGGTCGTGTCGTCGATGAACGACCACGAACTGCGGCCGAAGCTCGAACGCGGCCTGTCCGGCGACTCGTGGCCACTGCTCGCCGGGTCCTATCAGCGCTGGCTGCCGTTGGTGAACCGGTTTTCGTTCGCCCGCGAACGCTCGATGTCGGGCCCGCGGTAGAGCCGCTCCGGGATCTTCGCCAGTGTCGACGGATGGACCTGCGGACCGAGGCCGTAAAGCTTCTGGAAGCTCATGATCAGCGGCCGCCACCGGTCGGGGTCGATCCGGTCTTCGGTGCCCGGCATCCGCACGTCGTCGTGAACGTGGACGCGCTGGACGCGCACCTCGAACACGAGCACGCCGCCGCGTTGTTTCGGATCGTCCTCGGCGAGGGGGTGCACGGCCTCGACGACGGCCTCCATCGTCACCGGGCATTCCGCGACGCGGGGCGGCCGGACCGTCTCCGAGCCGACCGGGGTCAGCCCGGCGCGGACGAACTTGTCCGGTTCGTGCCGGTAGCCGCGTTCGTACTTACGGGACGGGACCGGATCGGCTCCGGTGGTCAGCGCCAGCCGGTCGACGGCGGCCGCCAGCGCGTCGGAAGGGAGATTCAGAACACATTCACGGTTGCGCATGAGATTCTGCGCCGTCTTGGATTTCGCGCCCAGCCCGAGCATGCCCCGCCAGCCGAGCCAGAACGCCGACGACATCGGGGCCAGGTTCGCGGTGCCTGCCTGGTCGACCGTCGAAAGGAGCACCACCGGGGTGCCGAAGTAGAGGATTCCGGGCTCGATACGGGTGTGCGCGGCCTCGGCCGCCGTCGTGGAAATTGTCACGTTCGTCAGCTTCGCCGCCTCGCGCAACGGAGGCTGGCGAGAATCGGACGTCGCGATCAACACCGTCGGCGGAGGGCAGAGCACCGTCCGAGCACTTACCCTCTTCCGAGACGGTTCCCTTGGGCGGACGCGAACCCGCGGTCGTTCGGAGTATTGCGTTCGGCCGATTGCTGGTAGGTTCGCCGAACTTGAACGACGAAGGAGGCGCCGGCAGCTGCCCGGTCAACACCCGAACGCGCGTGGTGAGGCGAATCGCATGCGAGACGATGTGGTCCAGGCGAGCTCGATTCTCGGGCATTCCCCCGGCCAGGTTTGGGAAGTGATCGGCGATCCCGAGTCCTACTCGAGGTTCGTCGCGGAGATCAGCTGGTGCGAGATCCAGCGTCCCGCCGAACGCGGGCGCGGCCCGAGATGCCTTGTCCGGCTGGAACCGCGGCCGGGAACGCTCGTCGTCGGCGACATCGAGGCCCGCGTCTGGCGGCCGGGCGAACACGTCGTGTGGTGCGGTGTCGAGAACGACGGCATCTGGGTCTCGGTCGAGCTGCGGCAGGTTCCAAATGGCGGCACGGAACTCCTCGCGCAGCTGATGCTTCCCGCGCCGCACTCCCCTCTCGTGTCCGCCGCGTCCTTCAAACGCACCGTCCGCGCCGCGGCCCGGCGGATCGATCTGCACCTTTCGGGCCGGGCGGCGTCACCCCAGGACGAACCGGCGCACACCAAGGCCACCACACTGCACACGGCGAGCACGCTGATCAAGGCCGGAGTGCTCGCGGCCGCGCGGCCGGACAAGATCGCGCGGCAGCTCACCTCGCTTTCGCAGTGGGGCGCCACCGTCGCCGGCGGATACTCGGCCAACGCCGCCCGCGTCCCCGAAGAAGTCGCACTGCACGACGAACGCAACGTCCGGACGTTCAAGCAGGCGGCCGATCGCAGCAATCAGCTCGCGAACGCGCTGGCGGCCCGCGGCGTGCGCGCCCGCGACCGGATCGCCTTGCTGTGCCGCAATCACGCCGCGATGGTCGAGTCGCTGATCGCGTGCAGCAAACTCGGCGTGGACGCGATCCTGCTCAACACCGGGCTTTCCGCCGGCGCGGTCGCGGACGTGATCGGGCTGCACAAACCGGTCGCGGTGCTCGCCGACGACGAGTTCTCGCGGGTCATCGCCGACATCCCCGGCGATTTCCTGCGGTTGTCCACCTGGCCGGAGACCGAGAACGGCTACCCGACGATCGATCAGTTCATCGCCGGCGTCCCCGCCACCAAACTCAAACCGGTGGACCGGATCGGCAGGCTCGTCGTGCTGACCTCGGGCACCACCGGAACTCCGAAAGGCGCACGCCGTCCGACGCCGAAGGGACTGTCGACGTCGGCCGCCATGCTCGACCGCATTCCGCTCCATTCCGGAGACCGTTTCGTCGTGGCCGCACCGCTGTTCCACAGCTGGGGGCTCGCCGGGATGCAGATCGGGATGGCCGTGCGGGCGTCGCTGTCGCTGATCCGCCGGTTCGACGCCGAAGAGATCCTGCGGACCATCGCCGAACACCGGTGCGGCGTGCTGTTCGCCGTGCCCATCATGTTGCAGCGCATTCTCGACCTGCCGGAACGGATCCGCACCCGCTACGACCTCTCGTCGCTGCGGATCGTCGCCAGCAGCGGATCCGCGCTGCCGGGCACGATCGTCACCGAGTTCATGGACACCTTCGGCGACGTGCTCTACAACTTCTACGGCTCCACAGAGGTTTCGTGGGCCAGCATCGCCACGCCCGAGGACCTGCGCGCCGCGCCGACCACCGCCGGCCGCTGCCCGCCGGGCACCCGCGTCGCCATCCTCGACGACGACCACAACCGCGTCCCGCCGGGCTGGGAGGGACAGATCTTCGTCGGCAACGACATGCTGTTCGAGGGCTACACCGACGGCGCCAGCGTGCCCCGGGCGGAGAACCTGATGGCGACCGGCGACGTCGGCTACCAGGACGCCGCCGGCCGCCTCTTCGTCACCGGCCGGGCGGACGAGATGATCGTGTCCGGTGGGGAGAACGTGTCCCCGCGCCCGGTCGAGGAGGCCATCGTCGCCCTCCCCGGCGTCCACGAAGCCGCCGTGATCGGCGTGCCGGATCGCGAGTTCGGGCAACGGTTCGCGGCGTACATCGTCCCGAAACGCGGCGCGCGGATGAGCGCGGACGACGTCCGCGCCTACATCCACCACCGCCTGGCCCGCTTCGCGGTCCCGCGGGACGTGTACTTCGTCGAGGAACTGCCCCGGAACGCGACCGGAAAGGTGCTCAAGCGGTTGCTACGGGACGAAACCTGGCCGATCGATCAGTGAGCGGAGCCGCAACTCGCGTGTTTGAAGGCGGATCACGCGTGATTGGGGGCGCAACACGGTGTTGCGCCCCCAATCACGCGAGTTACGCCTCCGATCACGCGAGTTCCGAGTCGGCGTGCCGCTTCCGCAGGAGGAATCGCTGGATCTTCCCGCTGGGCGTCTTGGGCAGCTCCGGCACGAAACGCACTTCACGCGGATAGGCATGCGCGGCGAACCGGGTCTTCACCAGCTGCTGCAGTTCGGAAACCAGTGCGGCATCGGCGGAAACGCCGTCGCGCGTCACCACGTACGCCACGACCACCTCGCCGCGCAGCTCGTCCGGGACGCCGATCACGGCGCATTCGGCCACCGCGGAATGCTGCTGCAGAACGCTTTCCACGTCGAACGGGCCGATGCGGTAGCCGGCCATCAGGATGACGTCGTCGTCCCGCGACGCGAAGGTGAGGTAACCGGAGGCGTCCTTGGCTGCCACGTCGCCGGTGTAGTACCAGCGGCCGTCGGGGCTGAAGCGCGCGGCGGTGCGCTCGGGGGCGTCGCGGTAGCTGCGGAACCACACCAGCGGACTCGCCGAGAGGTCCACGGCGACGCGTCCGCGTTCGCCCGGCTCGGCCACCACGTCGGCGTCCTCGCGGAGGACCTCGACGGCGAAGCCCGGCAGGACCCGTCCCATCGAACCGGGCTTGACCTCCGAGCGGAGGTCCGGATGCCACGCGTTGCCGACCACCATGCCGAGTTCCGTCTGTCCATAGTGGTCGTAAACGCCGACACCGAGCTTCGACTCCGCCCACTCCAGGACGTCCGGGGTCAGCGGTTCGCCCGCCGACGAACAGTGCCGCAGCCGCAGGCCGTCCGGCACCGGGGCGGCCGAATTCCGGAGCGCGCGGTACACCGTTGGCGCGGCGGCGAAGTTGGTGACGCCGTACTTCTCCAGCACCGCCCAGGTCAGCTCGGCCGAGAAACCCGCGTGCAGCAACAGGCTCCGCCTGCCGGTCGCCATCGGGGTCATGATCGCGTAGTACAGACCGTAGGCCCAGCCCGGGTCGGCGGCGTTCCAGAACACGTCGTCGGCGCGGACGTCGAGCGCGAAGTCCTGGTACGCCTGGAAACCCGCGAGCGCGCGGAGGGGGATCGGGACGGCTTTGGGCGTGCCCGTGGTCCCGGAGGTGAACAGCTCGACCAGGACTCCGGCCCCACCGGTCTCCGCGGCTCCCGACAGCGGCGCGGCGCCGGCCAGCATCTCGCGGAACGACAGGTCGCCGTCCTCGCCGTCACCGACCACCACGATCCGCCGCGACGGGTCGGCGGGCAGATCGGCGGACGGCGTCAGCTTCGAACGCTGGTTGGCGTCGGCGATGACGACCTTCGTGCCGTTGCCGGTGATGCGCAGCGCGATGGCGGGCGGCGCGAACGCGGTGAACAGCGGGACGTGCACCGCGCCCAGCCGCCAGATCGCGAGCAGTGCCACCACGAGTTCCGCGGACTTGCCCATCAGCGTCGCCACCCGGTCCCCTGGCCCGATCCCGAGTTCGAGCAGCGCCCCGGCGAACCGTTCCGACCGTTCACGCAGCTCGCCGTAGGTGAGGTCCACACTGGTCAGATCGGCCTCGACCACGGTGAACGCGACCGCCTCCGCCGGATGCCGGTCGCACAACAGCGTCGCCGCACTGGCCCGCTCGTCGTCGTAGACCTCGAGCAACCGCCGGACGTGAGCTTCGGTCATCGTTTCTCCCGGGGCATGGCGAAGGCGTACAGTTCCGGAAATCGTGCGGGCGGGCCCGACCTGCCCACCACCCCCGATCGAGGGGGATCACCGAGGAGGGTGAGCCGATGCCGGTCGACGACGCCCAGCTGCTCGGCGCGGTCTCGGACCTGCGCCGGGACACCGGCCTGCCGGTCGGTTTCGCCGGGATCGCCGGCACCTCGCCGCGGATGCGCCTGACCGCGTTCCTCGGCAACCGGGGCACCGCGCTGAACGGTCTGTCCGTCCGCGCGGGCTGCGGCCTCGGCGGCAAGGCGCTCGCGCTGACCAGGCCGGTGGTCGCCAACGACTACCACCGCGCCACCACGATCAGTCACGACTACGACGAGCCGGTCCGCGACGAGGGCATCCACTCGGTGGTCGCCATCCCGGTCGTCGTGCGCCGTCGCGTCCGCGCCGTGCTCTACGGCGGCCTGCGTGACGAGGCGACCCTTTCCGACCGGACCATCACCGCCGCCCTGCACGCCGCGCGCGATCTCGAACAGACGCTGGCCGTCGAGGACGAGATCGAGAAGCGGCTGGCCGAGGCACAGCCGCTGGCCGAACATCGTGAGGAGGCCGCGCCGCGTGAGCGCCTTCGCGAGGTCTACGCGGAATTACGGGCGCTCTCCGGCCAGATCGGTGACGGCGTTCTCCGTGACCGCCTCGACGCGGTGTGCGAGAACCTCACCGGCGCGGTTTCCCCGGCACTGCGCCTCGCGCCGCGGGAACTGGACACCGTCTCACTCGTCGCGCTCGGGCTGACGAACGCCGAGATCGCGCACCGGCTGGGCCTGACCGCGGAGACGGTCAAGAGCTACCTGCGGGACGCGATGCGCAAACTCGACGCGACCTCGCGGTTGCAGGCCGTCACGCACGCGCGCCGGGCGGGGCTGCTCCCCTGACTCACCCCGCGGGAACGGGCGAGACCGAGGAAATGCAGTACTTGTCGCCCGCCTCTCGCCGGACCTCCATCGTCCCGTTGTGGGGCTCGGTCCGGTCCAGGGTGCCGGTCATCGTCACCATGATCAGGTCCGGGCTCACCTCGCGAGGATCCTTCGCGCTGAGCGACGCGTTGCGGTCGCCGTACTCCTTCGCGGCCTGACGGACCTTGTCCTTGGCGTCCGCACAGGCCGACTCGGCGGCCTTGTCGGGCTCGTCGCCGAACACCGCGAGGATGAACTTGCCCGCGAGCACCGGGCCCCAGTTGAGCTGCAACGGGGTCTGCGTCGCCTTGGCCGAGCTCGAAGACTTGCCGTCACTCAGCAGGAAGCCGGGCGCGACGAACGCGAGGATCACGAAGACGACCACCACGAGCGCGCCACCGCCGGCGATCAAGCCGATCAGCAGGCCGTTGCCCTTCTTCGGCGGCGGGTACCCCTGCTGCGGATAACCCTGCTGGGGATACTGCTGGTGCGGGTATTGCTGCTGGGGATACTGCTGCGGATGCCACTGCGGCCCTTGCGGCCCCTGCGGATACGACATCGACGGTTCCTTCCCCCGGCCGGCTGGTGCGCGAGGAATCTACCGTCCCCTTCGGACAGTCGAAAACCGGCTCCATCGCAGGTCGGGTCTCCCTAGAATCGACCCATGAGACGGCTGGCCGTGGTGGTCTTCAACGGGGCGTCGCTCGGCGCGATGTCCTTCGCGTTCGGGGTGTTCGAGATGGCTTCGGCCTTCGGCGAGCTGCCCGACCTGGACCTCAAGGTCGTCGGCGGCGAACCGGGCACCGCGCTGCGGGGCGGCGGCCTGACCGTCCCGGTCCCCGAAGACCTCGACGCGGTCCGGAACGCGGACCTGGTGCTGGTCCCCAACTGGCGGTCGCCGATGGAGGATCCGCCGGAAGCGGCGCTGGCGGCTCTCCGCGCGGCGCACGACCGAGGCGCCCGGGTGGCCGGACTGTGCAGCGGAGCCTTCGTGCTGGCCGCCGCCGGACTGCTCGACGGGCGCCCCGCGACCACGCACTGGGCGATGGCGCCGCTGCTCGCGGCCCGGTTCCCCGCCGTCCGCCTCGACGAGTCGGTGCTCTACATCGACGACGGCGACATCCTGACCGCGGGCGGCGGCGCGGCGGGCATGGACCTCGGCCTGCACCTGATCCGCTCCTGGTGCGGCGCGGAGGTGGCGAACCGGCTGGCGAAGGGCATGGTCGTCCCGCCGCACCGGCCCGGCGGGCAGGCGCAGTACATCGAATCGCCGATGCCGGAACTCGACGAGGGCGACCCGGTGTCGGAGACGATGGCCTGGGCGCTGACCAGGCTGGACACGGCGCTCCCGGTCGACGAACTCGCCAGGCGGGCGCATATGAGCAGGCGCAACTACGACCGCCGGTTCCGCGAGATCACCGGCGCCGCACCCGGCACGTGGCTCACACATCAGCGCGTCATCCGCGCTCAGCAACTGCTCGAATCCACCGATCTCCCGGTCGACGAGATCGCCAGGTACTGCGGGTTCTCCTCGTCCGCGGCGCTCCGGCCGCATTTCCGCCGCCAGGTCGGCGTCACGCCGGTGTCGTATCGGGAGACGTTCGGGACCAGGCTGGGCGTGCCGGAACCCATGCTGTCCTGAAACAGACCCCGGTTGGCGAAAACACCACTCACGGCGGGTGCCGCCGCCGGGCCACGATCAGGACATGACCGAAAACAGCCGTTCCTTCCTCAACCGCCGGTCCATGCTCACCCTCGGCGCGGGGGCCGCGGCCGCGCTGGTGGCCTCGGGTGGCGTCGCCGAGGCGAGCAGGCCGACCGCCTCCGACGCCGAACTCGCGCGGTCGCTGCCCGGCGGTTTCCGCAGCGAGTACGCCCAGGTCAACGGGGTCCGGCTGCACTACGTCGCCGGCGGCCGGGGTGAACCGCTGATCCTGCTGCCGGGCTGGCCGGAGACCTGGTGGCAGTACCGCAAGGTCATGCCGGAGCTGGCGAAGCGGTACCGCGTGATCGCCGTCGACCTGCGGGGCATGGGCGGCTCGGACAAGCCCCAAGGCGGGTACGACAAGAAGACGATGGCCCGCGACATCTTCGAACTCGTCCGCGCGCTGGGCCACCGGCAGGCGCATATCGCCGGGCACGACATCGGCGCCATGGTCGCGTTCGCCTTCGCCGCCAACCACGCCGAAGCCACGAAGACCGTCACGCTCATGGACGTCTCCCACCCCGACGAGAGCCTGTACCAGCTCCCGATGCTGGCCCCGCCGGGGCAGCCGGTGAACGTCTGGTGGTTCGCCTTCAACCAGGTCGCGACGCTGCCCGAGCAGCTGCTGGCCGGCCGGTCGCGCTTCCTCGTCGACTGGATGTTCGACCACCTGGCGGCCGACCCGGCCTCGATCGGGAGCCGGGACCGGGCCATCTACGCCGCCGCGTACGACCGCCCGGACGCCATCCGCGCCGGGAACGGCTGGTACCAGGCTTTCGGCCAGGACATCGAGGATCAGAAGGCGTACGGGAAGGTCACCGCGCCCATGCTGGGGCTGGGGTCGGAATTCAACTACGACTACCTCGCCGCCGTCCTGCCGTCCAAGGCGGCCGACGTCCGGGTGCGGAAGGTCGCCGGTTCGGGCCACTTCGTCGCCGAGGAGCAGCCGCGGACGGTCATCGACGAGTTGCGGTCCTTCCTCGGGTGAGGCGTATACCCCGAATGGGTCAACGCCGCGCGCCGAGCGGGCCGATTCACTCGGTCAGGTGAAAGACGCGGCGACGCGTCATTCTCGCGGCGAGGTCCCGTCTTCTCTGGTGTGTCGGTACCGGCCGGGCAGCCCCCCGAACGGCCGGTACCGACATGGAAGTTCAGCTCAACCGATCCACCAGCGGGCCTTGTAGATCCACGCGCCGTGCAGCGCCAGCTCGGCGCGTGGAAAGGCCAGCCGGACGGTGTCCGTGCACCAGGTGCACAGATGACCTTCCTGCACCGACGCCGTCAGGATCTGCCCGGTCCGCGGGTTCGTCGACACACTCTTCACATGCGGTCGGTCGATCTCCCGGGCACCCGCGTAGCGCTGGTTGAACCCACCACTCGTCTTCGAGAACTGGTACACGCCCGCTTCCGTCGTCACCCACAGCAGATCCGGCCGGTCCGGGACCGGCTGGAGGTCGTGCCCGCCCTTGGTCGGCACAGGGACGGACCACTGCTCGGTGAGGACCGGAGCGGCGGGCGTCCCGCCGACGCTCAACGCGACGAGCGCGTCCGTGCCCAGGGCCCACAACACGTTCCGGCCGGCGTCCCACACCACGCCGTGCGCCCCCACCAGCCGGTATTCGGTGTAGGTCGTCGAGCGCTGCCCCTGTGAAGCGGTGTAGACCCGCACCCAGCCGCCGGTGCTGGCCGCCACCGCGACATTCCCGTCCGGCAGCAGTTCGATGCTGTGGGGATTCGCAGGGCCGCCCACGTTCGCGGCCCAGTACGCCCGGTCCCCCGCCGGGTACGGCACGACGGCCGCGAAACCACCCGACGCCGACGTCAGCAGGTACTTCTCGCCGCCTCGTTCGGCGAGCTTCGCGTCGCTCGGGTTGCTCCAGGAGCCCGCCAGGTCCGCCAGCCCGTTGGCGGCGTTCGGTGCCCACGCCCAGCTCACCTTCCGCTCCCGCCAGGAGGCACGGTCGGCGGGCAGGATCAGGATCCGCTTGGACGCCTGCTCGGTGATGACGATCGAGCCGCGATCGCGCCCGGCGGCGTCCGCGTCCGCCACCGCCGGCGCGGACGCCGCGACCGAAAGGCCCGCGATGGCCAGCGCCACCAAGGATTTCCGCATGATCTTCATACCCAGACCGAACCCGCCCGGGATGACCGGTGGGTGGCGGCGATCGGAAACGTGGATGTCGACGAGGTGACTCTGCTCAGAGGCTCGCCTCGGACCGCCGGAACAGCACTTCACCGATCGGACGGCGTGCCGTCATCGGAGCCGGGCGGCCGTATCCGAAGCGCAGCACGGCGTGCGGGCGGCCGAGGTCGGCGAACACCCGGTCCATCGCCGCCCGGGTCTCCGGGGTTTCGAACGGCCTGCCGACGAACGACGTCGCGAGACCGGCGGCCGTCGCGGTCAGCAGTACCCGCTGCAGCACCATTCCCGCCCGCAGGTCCGCGGCGGGCCCGCCGTCGGCGGTGAGGACCGCGCCGAGTACCGGCTCACCGCCCTCGGGTTCGGCGGCGATGAAGGACTCCTGCGCGGGAATGCCGTGCGGTGACGGCGGTCTGGCCGGCGCCTGGACACCGTCCGGCGCGTGGGCCGTCCGCCGCGTCCACAGCGCGACCTCCGCCTGGAACGCGCCGTTGCGCGCCTGCGCGGCCTCGGCCCGGTGGAGCAAGCGCGCGACCGCGTTCGCCCGGTCGCCGCGGCCGAACAGTTCCAGCAGGCCGCCTTCCACCAGTGCCGCCGCGCGCAACGTCGTCCGCGCCCAGACGGGCACCGGCCGGTCCGAGAACGGACGGCGGTTCGTGTGACGGCGGAAGACGACCTCGGCCAGTTTCCGTTCCTCCGGCGACGAGAACCGGTCGCCACCGATCACGAGTTCGGCGAGCAGATCCGGCTCCTCCGGCTTCGGCACCACCCGCAGCGAGACGGTCTTGCCGTTGGACCGCAACGAAACGATCAGGTTGAACAACGCCGCGCCGCACGAAAGCCGCGCCTCGCGAGCGTCCGGGTCGGCGATCCGCAGCACCCTGGCGCGATCGAGCCGCACTTCGATCCGCCTCCGGTCGACGACGAACCGCCACGGCTGGGTGTTGAGCGGGGACGGCGCGCGGACGGCGGCCGCCACCGCCTGGTCGACGTGGGTCGGCAACGGGATCTTCATCGTGGACTCCCAAGGAAAGCGGTTGATCCACCATCCGCCGGGGTATCCGGCGACCGCAGCGGCCGCCGGTCACGAGTTCCGAGGACTTTCGCCCCCGATTCGCGGAGAGCGAGGACCAAGGACCCTGTGCCACGGACGCCCGCGATGAGAGTCTCGATGACCGGAACGGAGCCCACGATGACGGACAAATGGACCATCGACGTGTCCCTGCAGCACGAGCCGTACCGGGTACGCGCGGAAGCATTGCTCCGTCTCGAAGACGGTGGCGAGTTCGTCGGTGTCGGAATCGCGGAGGCCGGACTGAGAAACGGTTCGACCTCCCAGATCGGCGCCTATCTCGCGGTGACCCGGGCGCTTTCGGACCTCACCGCGGAACTGCTGGAGACCGTCGCCTCCGACGTCGCCCGCTCGATCGAAGTCGACGGGCTCCTCGCCACGCCGTCGACGAACTGAACACCGGTCAGCGCAAGGGGGCGGACCAGTCGATCCTGGTTCCGCCCCCTTCGCGCGTCTCCGCCCGGAAGGTACCGCCCGCCTTCTCCGCGCGCTCACGCAGATTCCGCAGCCCGCCGAAACCACCGGATTCGCCGATCCCCGTGCCGTCGTCGGTGACCACGATCCGCAGGACGTCGTCCTTCACCGCGACACTGACCGAAACGCCGCTCGCCCGCGCGTGCCGGACCACGTTGCCTACCGTCTCCCGCACCACGGCCTCGGCGTGTTCGGCGAACGGGAGCGGGATCGAGTCGAGCGGTCCGGAAAGGCTGACCGTCGGATGGATCGGGGTGTCGTCGGTGAGCTCGGTGATCGAGTCGTAGAGGCGATGCCGCAGCCGCACGCCCTGCTGGCCTGCCTCGCCGCCGTGGAGATCGAAGATCGCCGTGCGGATCTCGTGCACGATCTCGTGCATCTGGTCGATGCTCTCGCCGATCCGCCGCCGCAGTTCCGGCGAGTCCGCGCGGCGATGCGTGCTCTGCATGGCGAGACCGACCGCGAACAGCCGCTGGATGACGTGGTCGTGCAGATCCCTGGCGATCCGGTCGCGGTCGGCGAGCACGTCGAGCTCCCTGGCGGTGCGCTGCCGCGCGGCCAGCTGGAGCGCGAGCGCGGCCTGGTCGGCGAACGAGGCCACCACCGGCAGCTGGGCTAGCTCGAACGGGACCGCACCCGCGTTCCGCACCGCCATCAGCACGCCGGACGTCCGTTCCCGCGCGCGGAGCGGCACGACGAGCGTCGGGCCGAGACCGATCTCCCCGTCGGGACCGAGCACCAGTTCCGGGACGCTGCGCGGGGTGCGGTCGCGGTAGACCGCACCGGGCAAGGACGTGGCGACGCAGATCCGCACCCCGGTCAGCTCCGCCGCCCGCGCGCCCGCGCAGACGGCGATGGTGAGTTCGTCGGCCTCTTCCTCGCCGTCCGGGCTGACGTCGAGCCTGCCGGAACCGGGCAGTGCCAGCAAAGTGAGATCGGATCCGGTGAGTTCGAGCGCCCGGCCGGCGATCAGGTTGAGCGCGTCGACGGGGTCGGTGCCACCCAGCAGTTCCGTAGTGACCTCGCTGGTGGCCGCCTGCCACCGCTGGCGGATCCGCGTCTGTTCGTACAGGTGGGCGTTCTCGATCGCTATCCCGGCCGCGGCGGCGAGTGCCTGGACGACCACCTCGTCGTCGTCGGTGAAACTTTCCCCACGTTTCTCGGTGAGGTAGAGATTCCCGAACACCTCGTCGCGGACCCGGATCGGCACGCCGAGGAACGACCGCATCGGCGGATGGCGCGGCGGGAAGCCGACCGACGCGGGATGCCGGGAGATGTCGGCCAGGCGCACCGGTTTCGCCTCGTCGATGACGAAACCCAGCAGGCCGTGACCTTTCGGGAGATGCCCGATCTGTTCCTTCGTTTCGCCGTCGATGCCGTGATACACGAATTCGGCGAGCGAACCGTCGTCCGCGATCACCCCGAGTGCGCCATAAGTGGCTTCGCCGAGATCGATCGCCGCCTGCACGATCCGGTGCAGCGTCGTGTCCAGCTCCAGCCCCGACGCGACCGCGAGCACCGCTTCGAGGAGGCCGTCCATCTTGTCGCGCGTGCCGATGAGCCGCTCGATCCGGTCCTGGAGATCACGCAGCACCTCACGAACCCTCAGCTGGGACAGGGCGCCGGTGATCCGGTCGTCGCTTCCGCCCAGCCGGTCATGAGCCGACATCCTGCTCCGCCTCCGAAGATCGGGACGACTCCCGGCCGTGGTGACTTTCTCCTCTTTCGGCCCCGCACCGCGGGCGGGACCGTCTCATCAGACAACCGTATTGCCCGTGGCGCAGCGGCGGGGGAAACCATGACCATACAAGTCACCAGGGTCGGACGTTTGAACTCCGAACAGGTGAATTCCGTGCTCCGGTCGGCCATGCTGGCCCCGTCGACGCACAACACCCAGCCGTGGCTTTTCCGGTGTACCGGCACCGGGATCGAACTCCACGCCGATCCGCGCCGTATTTTACCCGTCACGGACCCGGACGGACGCGAACTCGTGCTCTCGTGTGGTGCCGCCCTGTTCACGCTCCGGACGGCGATTCACGCACTGGGCTTCCACCCGGCGACGACCCTGATGCCCAGCCGCACCGATCCGGATCTGCTGGCCGTCGTCCGCCCGCTCGCCGAACGCATGCCCGATCAGAAGGTCGTGCGGCTCGCGCGCGCGATCCCCCGCCGCCGGACCAACCGGCGGCCGTTCCTCTCCAGCGTCGTCCCGAAACCGACGCTCGCCGTGCTCCGCCACGCCACCGAGCTGGAGCACGCGTGGATGCCGAACTTCGACGCCGAGCAGTGCCATCTCCTGCGCGACCTCACCGCCCGCGCCCGCCGGGAGCAGCTCGCCGACCCCGCCTTCCTCGCCGAACTCGGCCGCTGGACCGGACTGGGTGCGAACGTCCGCGACGGTGTGCCGTCCTATGCGCTGGAAGGCAGCCCCGCCGACGAAAGCTGGCTCCTCGACGAATTCGGCGAAACGGCGGGCGATCCGCGGCCCGCCCCGCTCGTGGTGGCGATCGGATCGCTGACCGACGACCGGCTCGACCGGCTCCAGGCAGGCCAGGCCCTGCAACGGGTGCTGCTCACCGCGACCGGCGCGGGACTCGACGCGTCGTTCATCTCGCCGCCGATCATGGTCCGCGAGGCACGCGCCGAACTGCGGCGGATTCTCGGCTGCGGGGTGTGGCCGCAGGTACTGCTTCGGCTCGGCTACGGCTCTCCGCTGCCGTGGACGCCGCGCCGCCCGTTGGACGATGTGCTGCTGGATACGCTCATTTCGGCTTGACCCACGCGGCCCCGCCCTGTGTATGAACGACCCTTTCAGGACATCCCGCGCCTCGAAAGCGTCACTGCCGCCGCAGTTCCGTCGCCAGCACCGCCGCCTGGGTGCGCCGCTGCATCCCGAGTTTCGTCAGCAACCGCGAAACGTAGTTCTTCACCGTCTTCTCGGCGAGGAACATCCGCTCGGCGATCTGCCGGTTGGTCAGCCCCTCGCCGATCAGCTCCAGCAGCGTGCGTTCCTGGTCGGAAAGGTCCGCCAGCGGGCCCTTCTTGCCGGCGTCGTCGCGGAACTTCGCCATGAGCGTCGCGGCGGCCCGCGCGTCCAGCAGCGACCGGCCGAGGCCGACCTCCTTGACCGCCGCCACCAGATCCATGCCGCGGATGTCCTTGATGACGTAGCCGCTCGCGCCCGCCATGATCGCGTCCAGCATCGCCTGTTCGTCGGTGTAGGACGTGAGCATCAGGCATTTCAGTTCGGGCATCCTGGATCTCAGTTCCCGCGCGAGTTCGACGCCGTTGCCGTCCGGCAGCCGCACGTCGAGCACGGCGACGTCCGGCCGCAGCGCGGGGATCCTCGCCAGCGCTTGGGAAAAGGTGGCGGCCTGTCCGACGACGCACAGGTCGGCATCCTCCTCGAGCATGTCCGCGACCCCTCGACGGACCACCTCGTGGTCGTCGACCAGAAACACCCGGAGCATTCCGACCTCCACGGTTTCCCCTCCTCGGCTGAGCGTACGGTGCACGGCCGGTCACTGCGACAGGCCAAAGGGCCCTGTTCGGCGCCCGTTCGGGTGGCTGCCGCCGACCGGACCAGGTTCATTTGCATCATTCGAGTCAGGACGTTCTCTTCTTCCCGGCGCAGTCCCGCCGCTGCGACGATCGCTTCATGTCCGAGACCACGCTTTCGCCTTCCCCGTCGTCCGACCCGGCCGACGACCTCGTGGCGATGCGCGACCGCATCCGCTTCTACCGGAACCGCGCCGAACAACTCCAGTACGCGCTGGATCACCGGCTTCCCATCGAGCAGGCGAAGGGGATTCTCGCCGAGCGCTACCAGATCGACATCGACGCCGCGTTCGAGCTGCTGCGCTCGTTCTGCCGCAACAACAACATGAAGATCCACGACGTCGCGCGGACGCTCATCGAGCAGCCGAGCGAAGGCGACCGCCGGATCTCCTGCTGAGTCACGCCATGTTCGGAGGGGGGCCCGCGACCACCACCGGCGCCGCAGACCGCGCGGGCACGGACTGGGTGATGAACCGTACGCCACCCCCCAGACTTCGGGTGCTCGTCGCGGACGACAACCCGGTCATCGGCGAAGCCCTGCGCGCCCTCCTGGAGTCCGAGCCCGACATCGAAGTGGTCGCCGTCGCGCTGGACGCCGGCGAAGCGGTCGCGCTCGCCGAGCTGCTGTCCCCCGAGGTCGCCGTGCTGGACGTCCGGATCCCCGGTGGTGGCGGCGCGTGGATGGCGCGGGAGATCCGGCGGCGGGTGCCCCACACGCGGTTGATGGCGTTCTCCGCGCACAGCGACACCCGCTCCATCGCCCAGATGGCGTCCGCGGGCGTCACCGAGTACCTCGTGAAGGGCAGCCCCAACACCGAGATCGTCGCGGCCATCCGCCGCATCTGCGCGAACAGCGCCAACGGGACCGAGTAGCCGGGACGTCAGTCCGTGAGCCAGCGTTCCATACAAGCCAGGAGTTCCTCCGCGTTCACGGGTTTGGTCACGTAGTCGCTCGCCCCGGCGGCGAGGCTCTTCTCGCGGTCCCCTTCCATCGCCTTCGCGGTCACGGTGATGATCGGCAGGCCGGCGAACTTCGGCATCTCGCGGATCGCCGCCGTCGTCGCGTGGCCGTCCATCTCCGGCATCATCACGTCCATCAGGATCAGGTCGATCCCGTCGTCGGACAGCAGCTCCTCGATGCCCTTTCGGCCGTTGGGCGCGTGCACGACCGAGAGTCCGTGCAGTTCGAGCATTCCCGAGATCGCGTACACGTTGCGGGCGTCGTCGTCGACGAGCAACACCTTGCGCCCCTGCAGCCTCGCCGGTCCGGCGGGCGGATCGGACGGCTGCTCAAGGGCGGGCACCGTCCCTTCCGGGGACACCTCGGGCTGGCGCATCAGCGGCAGGATGCCTTCGAGTTCGCTGGCCGAGATGTGCAGCATGATCCGCTCCCGCAGCATGTCCAGCGAAGGCAGCAGTTCGACGGGATGCACCCGCGCGTGCCCGTGCAGCAAGCGGTCCTGCGCGGCGCTGAGCTTGCGGGTCGCGTACGCCAGCACCGGGACCTCGACCGGATCCGGCCCGTCGACGAGTCGTTTGAGGAACGTCAAGGCGCTCGTCCCGGGGATGCTGGTGTCGAGCACGACGCAGCGGTAGCTGTCGCGCCGCAGTTCCTCGAACGCTTCCGCCGGATCCGACACCGCGCGGACCTGGACCGAGCCGTGGCTGTCCGCGATGTCGGCCGCGACCCCGCGGGCGAGGAGGGTCAGCAGACTGTTCTGCTCGCTCTCCACCACCAGTACCCGTCGCTCCGCGGCCGCGCTGTCCACAATGGACTCATCGAGGCTCGCGGGCGCGGTGAACCTGGCCACCGGCAGGTAGAGGGTGAACGTGCTGCCGGTCCCCAGGACGCTGTCCGCCCGGATCTCACCGCCGAGCAGGTACGCGACCTCGCGGCTGATCGACAGGCCGAGCCCGGTGCCGCCGTACTTGCGGCTGGTGGTGCCGTCGGCCTGCTGGAAGGCGCCGAAGATCGAATCGAGGTTCTCCTCGGCGATCCCGATCCCGGTGTCGGTGACGCTGAAGGCCACCAGGGACTCGTGCGACAACCCTCCCGACGGCGAAACGACCGTGTCGACCAGCTTCACCCGGAGCTCGACACTGCCGTCTTCGGTGAACTTAACCGCGTTCGACAACAGGTTCCGCAGCACCTGCCGCAGCCGCTGCTCGTCGGTGAACAGCAGCTCCGGCACGTTGGGTTCGACGGTGACCTGGAAGTCGAGCCCCTTCTCCGCGGTCAGCGGCCGGAAGGTCGTGCCGACGTAGTCCAGCAGCTGGCGCAGCGGGAACGGCTCGTGGTGGATGTCCATCTTGCCCGCCTCGACCTTCGACAGGTCGAGGATGTCGTTGATCAGCTGCAGCAGATCGGTGCCCGCGGACTGGATCACCTTCGCGAACTCGACCTGTTTGGGCGTCAGGTTCTGGGTCGAGTTCTGCGAGAGCACCCCGGCGAGGATCAGCAGGCTGGTCAACGGGGTCCGGAGCTCGTGCGACATGTTGGCCAGGAACTCCGACTTGTACTTCGACGCCAGCGCGAGCTGCTGCGCGCGTTCCTCGATCTCCTGGCGGGCCTGCTCGATTTCGAAGTTCTTCACCTCGATGTCGCGGTTCTGCCTGGCGAGCAGTTCGGCCTTCTCCTCCAGTTCCGCGTTGGACACCTGCAGTTTCGCCTGCTGCGCTTGAAGCTCCTCGGAGCGGGCCTGCAGTTCCTCGGCGAGCCGCTGGGATTCCTCCAGCAGGGAGTCGGTCCGCGCGTTGGCGATGATCGTGTTGACGTTGACCCCGATGGTCTCCATCAGCTGTTCGAGGAAATCCTTGCGCACGGCGGTGAACTCGCCGAACGACGCCAGTTCGATGACGCCCAGCACCTGGTCCTCGAACACGATCGGCAGCACGATCAGGGTGACCGGCGGGGCCGAGCCGAGACTCGACGAGATTTTCACGAAGCCCGGCGGCGTCCGGTCGACCACGATCGGTTTCTTGGTCTGCGCCGCCTGCCCGATCAGCGACTGCCCCATCGCGAACTCCGACGGCGCGTCCGGCGCCTCGCTGTGCCCGTAGCTGGTGATCAGCCGCAGCCGGGTGCCGCTCTCCCCGGATTCGGTGAGGAACAGCGTCCCGTGCTGGGCACCGACCAGCGGGGTCAGCTCGTTCATGATGAGCGTGGCCACCACCCGCAGGTCCCGGTGGCCCTGCATCAGGCCCGAGATGCGGGCCAGGTTGGTGTTGAGCCAGTCCTGTTCCTCGTTCGCCCGCGTGGTCTCGCGCAGCGACTGGACCATCGCGTTGATGTTGTCCTTCAGCTCCGCGACCTCGCCCTGCGCCTCGACGGAGATCGACCGCGTGAGGTCGCCGGTCGCCACCGCGCTGGTCACCTCGGCGATCGCCCGGACCTGCCGGGTCAGGTTGCCGGCGAGTTCGTTGACGTTCTCCGTCAGCCGTTTCCAGGTGCCCGACACGCCTTCGACCTCGGCCTGGCCGCCTAGCCGTCCTTCGCTGCCGACTTCACGGGCCACGCGGGTGACCTCCGCGGCGAACGCGGAAAGCTGGTCGACCATCGTGTTGATGGTGGTCTTGAGTTCCAGGATCTCGCCCCGCGCGTCGACGTCGATCTTGCGGGAAAGGTCGCCCTGCGCGACCGCGGTGGTCACCTGGGCGATGTTGCGGACCTGGCCGGTGAGGTTGTTCGCCATCGAGTTGACGTTGTCGGTGAGGTCCTTCCACGTCCCGGCGACGTTCGGCACCCTGGCCTGACCGCCGAGGATGCCCTCGGTGCCGACCTCCCGCGCCACGCGGGTGACCTCGTCCGCGAAGGCCGACAGCGTGTCGACCATCGTGTTGATCGTCTGCGCGAGCGCGGCGACCTCGCCCTTGGCCTCGACGGTGATCTTCTGGGACAGGTCTCCCCTAGCGACCGCGGTCGCCACCTGGGCGATGGACCGCACCTGATCGGTCAGGTTGTCGGCCATGACATTGACCGACTCGGTCAGGCCCTTCCACGTACCCGACACACCCTTGACGTCCGCCTGACCGCCCAGCCGTCCTTCGGTGCCCACCTCACGGGCCACGCGCGTGACCTCGTCGGCGAACGACGACAACTGGCCGACCATCGTGTTGATGGTGTCCTTGAGCTCCAGGATCTCGCCCCTCGCATCGACGCGGATCTTCTGCGAGAGGTCGCCCTTCGCGACCGCGGTGGTGACTTCGGCGATGGACCGCACCTGATCCGTGAGGTTGTCGGCCATGACGTTCACCGACTCGGTCAGGCCCTTCCACGTACCCGACACACCCTTGACGTCCGCCTGACCGCCCAGCCGTCCTTCGGTGCCCACCTCACGGGCCACGCGCGTGACCTCGTCCGCGAACGACGACAACTGATCCACCATCGTGTTGATCGTGTTCTTCAACTCCAGGATCTCGCCCCGCGCGTCCACGGTGATCTTCTGCGAAAGATCGCCCTTCGCCACCGCGGTCGCCACCTGGGCGATGGAGCGCACCTGCGCGGTGAGGTTGCCGGCCATGAAGTTCACCGACGTCGTCAGATCCCGCCACGTCCCCGCTACCCCGGGCACCTGGGCCTGCCCGCCGAGCGCGCCCTCGGTGCCGACCTCACGGGCCACGCGCGTGACCTCGTCCGCGAACGAGGACAGCTGATCCACCATCGTGTTGATCGTGTTCTTCAACTCCAGGATCTCGCCCCGCGCGTCGACCGTGATCTTCTGCGAGAGATCGCCTTTCGCCACCGCCGTGGTGACCTCGGCGATCGACCGCACCTGATCCGTCAGGTTGCCGGCCATGAAGTTCACCGACGTCGTCAGATCCCGCCATGTCCCGGCGACCCCGGGGACTTCCGCCTGTCCGCCCAGCCGTCCCTCGCTGCCGACCTCGCGCGCGACCCGGGTGACCTCGTCGGCGAACGACGACAACTGATCCACCATCGTGTTGATCGTGTTCTTCAACTCGAGCATCTCGCCCTTGACGTCGACGGTGATCTTCTGCGAGAGATCGCCTTTCGCCACCGCGGTCGCGACCTCGGCGATGTCACGGACCTGGCCCGTGAGGTTGCCCGCCATCGCGTTCACCGAATCGGTGAGGTCCTTCCACGTCCCCGAAACCGAGGGCACCGCCGCCTGCCCGCCGAGCTTCCCGTCGGTCCCCACCTCGCGCGCGACGCGGGTGACCTCGGAGGTGAACAGCGCCAGCTGATCGACCATCCCGTTGAAGACGAGCGCCATCTCGTCCATCAGGACGTCGTCCACCTGGGGCAGGCGGGTGCTGAAATCGCCGTCGCGAACGGCTTTCAGCCCCTCCAGCAGCCGCTGCAGGCCCTGGTCGTCGATCGCACCGCCCACCCGGACCGCTTCTCTCGACCCGCGTTTGGCTCCCGGTTCCGGCATCGAAGTGCCTCCTTCGTTCATCTTCACGCGGGTCGCGGAGGGCCGAGCGGAATCCAGAAGGCCACCGACGTGCCTTCGCCCGGTCTGCTGGAAATCCGGAACCAGCCTTGCGCCGCTTCCGCACGTTCACGCATCGATGCCATTCCGATGTGCTCGCCCGACAGGGTTTCGTGCGTGTTCTCGCCGTCCGGTTTCAGCCCGTCGCCGTCGTCGGCGACGGTCACCAGCAGGCCGCCGTCCTGTCCCGTCAGCGAGACCACGACGGACCGCGCGTTCGCGTGTTTACGCACGTTCACCAACGCTTCCTGGAGAATCCGGAACGCGGTGACGACGAGATCGGGCGGCGGTTCGACGGCGAGATCGTGCCGCAGCGTGCAGTCGAGCCCCCAGCCGCGGACGACCTCGTCGAGGTAATCGCGGACGGAGGCGACCAGATCCTCGTCGTTCAGCGCGGGCGGGCGCAATTGCGCGACGAGGATCCGCAATCGTCGGATCGCCCCTTGAATCGCTTCGTCGAGTTGCATCAGGGCCGGATCACGCCGTTGTGCGGCGAGCATCTGCAACCGCATGCTCACCGCGATCATCGACTGAATGGAATCGTCGTGAACATCCCACGCGATACGGCGCCGTTCGGTTTCCTGTGCCCGGACCAAATGCGCGAAGGCCTGTCGCCGTTCGGTCCTTTCCTCCTGCGTTTTCCGGCGTTCGGTGAGATCACGGGTCACCTTGCCGAAACCGACGAGGCGGCCCTGATCGTCCCGCAACGCGGTGATCACGGTGTTGGCCCAGAACCGTGCCCCACCACGGCGGACACGCCAGCCCTCGTCCTCGCGGCTCCCCATCTCCGCGGCGACCAGCAGTTCCGCCGCGGGTTTGCCGTCGGCGACATCGGCCTCGGTGTAGAAAACGGAGAAATGGCGGCCGAGGATCTCGTCCTCGGTGTACCCCTTGATCCGTTCCGCACCCGGGTTCCAGCTGATCACCCGTCCGTCGACGTCCAAGAGGTAAATGGCATAGTCGACCACGCTGTGCATGAACAACTCGAAGAGCACAGCGCTGCGGTGATCGGGCGTCTGTTCCGATGGCAGCATGGCCATAGTGCAGCTTGGCACTCGGATACGTCTCCCCGCTACGGCCGTTCGAGGAGGCCATTCTTCCGTGCGTGCACCACGGCTTCGAGTTTCGAATGGGTGCCGGTCTTCACCAGGATCCGCTGCACGTGATTCCGCACGGTATTCCGCGCCAGCCGCAGTTCTTCGGCGATCCGGTCGGTTCCGGCGCCTTCGGCGATCAACCCGAGCACCTGCCGCTCCCGCAGGGTCAGCACCGGGCCGAGCCTGCCCGGGCCGCCGGCCAGCATGGCCAGCGCGCCGCTGAGCAACTCCGGGTCGATGACCATGTCGCCCGCCGCGATGGTCCTGATCGCGGTGACCAGTTCGTCGAGGAGACCGGATTTCAGCAGCAGCCCGGCCCCGCCGACCTCGAGGATCCTGGCGACGATGGCACTGTTCGCGTCGCCGGTCAGCACCAGCACCCTGCTCGACGGGGAGACCTCGCGGAACCCGGCGATCGCCTCGATCCCGTCGCCGTCCGGCAGCCGCCGGTCGAGCAGCACGATGTCGGGCAGGTGTTCTCCGGCCGCGATCATGCCGTCCGCCAACGACTCCACCGACGCCACCAGGTCGATCTCCGGAAACTCCTCGAAGGCCGCGCCCAGGGCTTCGGCCACCATCTTGTGGTCCTCGACGAGCAGCACCCGGATCGGGGCCGCGGCCGGGGGCATGGGCTGCGGGGAGTTCGGGTTCGGCATGCACCTTCTCCGTCGATCGTGGTCTCGCCGGACCATTGTCCGGCAGATTCCCCGAAATCAATCCCGCCCACGGCCGTATTCACCCGCGTGCGGATTCACGATCACCGCGCCGGCGCATTGTCCCACCACCGCCGATCCGGATGTCGTTTCGACGCCAACCCGTGACCCGCCGTACCCGCCTGACGACCGAGTGGGGTCTTTGTGCCCTCGATGGCACAACCTTCGGCGCTGACCGGAACGGCCCTCGGTACCTCATCGTCGTAGGTGACGAAATCGGACGGCCGTGACCACGGGAAGAGGGTGACCGGGACGTGACCACGAGAATCTGCGAGACCCGTCGCCGCCCCGGCACGCGCGCCCCCGCCCGCCGGGCCCCGCTCGCCGCCGAACTCGAACGGCTGCCGAGGGTCGTGGCGACCCCGGAGACACACGCCTCCCTGCTCGACGACGTCCTGGCCGCCATCCGGCACCTCGACGGCGCGGCCCTCGCCACGCGGTCCCGGCGCCGGTTCCCGCGATGGAACCCGAGGGACCGGCGCGTCCAGCGCCTGCGCGGCTGGCTCAGCGGCGTACCCGGCTGACCCGTCACACGCGTGATTGAAGGCGGAACTCGCGTGATTGAAGGCGGAACTCGCGTGATTGAAGGCGGAACTCACGAGTTTCGCCTCCAATCACGCGAGTGACGGCCTCAAGCACGCGAGTTCCGCCTGTCATACCGGGCGCCACCGGCCGATGTCGGACTCCATCGGCACGATCCGGGTCAGCGTCGAGCGGATCTTCAGCTCCATCGCCCTGTCCCGGCCGCGGGTCCCGCGAGGCGCGTACGGGTAGAACGTGCCGCGCTCCCGGCGGTAGACCATCGTCAGCCTCGGGTGACGCATGTCCCGCAACTCGGCGAAGTCGACCGTCGTGTGCAGCAGCCACGACGCGAACCCGGCCTGAGCCAGCCTGTCGTTGACGTCGACGAGATCGTCGAGCAGCCAGCCGAAGTCCCCGTTCTCCCGCCAGCAGCGGACGATCGTCCTGCCGTGCGCGTCGTGGGTGACCACGTTGCGGCGGGCGGAATCCCCGGCGAGACCGGCGATGATCTCCGCCTCCGTCCCCGCGCCGGGACGTCCCTCCGCGACGAAGCAGACCGTCCCCGAACCGGTCGGCGCGAGCGCGTGCCCGGATCGCAGGGCCAGCACCCCCGACCTCAATTCCAGCAACGGGAGCAGGCTCGGCCGTACCGACCGGCTCTTCCCGAGTAGGCTTCCCAACAACACCATGACTCCACCGCACCTTTCTTCTGGGTGAAGCCTTTCCGATTACGTCTTCGCGCCCAAGGGCCGCACGGTCGCGCATCGCCGGGACAAGTCACCGGTTCCGGTGACCAACGGCCCTACCAGCGTCACCGCTTTCTCGGCCGAAGAAGTTTCCGGGTGTCCAGCGTTCCTTCGACGACGCCGCGCGCGACGTCCGACAGCTTCCTGTTCGAACTGCGGGCGTAGGAGCGCATGCGGTGGAAAGCGGTGCCGAGGTCGATACCGGCACGCTCGGCGAGCATGCCCTTCGCCTGCTCGATGACGACCCGGCTGTCGAGCGCCTTCTGCAGCTGCGCCGAGAGCGTCCGATAATGACGCAATTCCCTTTGCTGCAGGAGACACAGCGTCGCAACGTCGGCGAGAGCACGGCCCAGCCGCCTGTCTTCGACGCTCAGCACGACGGTTTCGGCACTGAGGAAGGCGATCGACCCGACGGTTTCATCCATCGTGCGCAACGGAAGCGCGGAAACCGCGGCGTAGCCCTTCCCCGCCATTCTGGCGACGTAACCCGGCCAGCGTGAGACCTCGGTGGAAAGGTCGTGGACGGCGACGTCCTTCCCGGTTTCGAAGGATTCCAGCGCGGGCCCTTCCTCCGCCACCGCGGAATGGCGTTCGAGTTCCACGCCCGGCAGGAAGACCTCGGTGGAATCGATCGGCAGCAGCCGTGCGCATTCGCTGGACAAGGTGTCCACGACCCGGTCCGGTCCGAGATCTTCCGTGACACTCGCCGTCAAACTCGCGAAGGCGGCACAGACCGCGGGTTCCCTGTTCGCTCCTGCGGCGATCCCCGCGTCTCGGCTGCCCATTCGAGCGATTCTGGCCCGCACCGCGACAACCGGCAACGACCAGATGGAGGATCCTGTGATCGAGCGCCACGCACAGCGACGAACGTTGATCTCGGCGGGGTAACGGCCGCCGGGTTCTCAGTGGCTCCGCAAGGAAAACGGCGGCACCGTGTTCGCCCTCAGCGCGTCTTCGTCCATAGTGGACTCCCCGATGCCCGCCTTGCCGATCTTCTCCGCGACGAGGGCGCCGGGATCGGCGATCGCGTCGGCCCTGCCGGTCAGGAAGGCCCACTCGTGCTCGTCCGAACCGTAGTAGAGCACGGTCCCGAACGATTCGGTGAACCGGCGCCACGCCGTGATCAGCGTCTGGTTGCGCCACAGCGTCGGGCAGCCGGCCTGACAGCCGACCACTCCCCCGTCGGTGAGCAGCGCCGTGCACCGGGCCAGGAAGTCGGTTCCGTACAACCGGTTGTGCTGCGCCGCCGGATCGTCGTTCTCGTCCGGCAGGTCGATCACGACCACGTCGTAGGAGTCGCCGCGCTCCTGGGCTTCGGCGAGGAACTCCCAGCCGTCGCGGTAGTGAACCCGGACCTTTCCCTCCCCGCGTTCGGCACGGGCCAGTTCGTCGAGGGTGTAACCGTAGGGAAGGTGTTCGGCGCAGGCACGTACCGCTTCGGCGTCGATGTCGACGTGGTCGACCACCTCCGCCCCCGCCGCGACGGCGAGCTGGGAGGCGACCCCTTCGCTGGACCCGATGATCAGCACCCGCTCGACGCGTTCGGCGAGCAGCAGTGTCGGGACCATCAGCGCCTCGTGGTAGACGAGCTGGCTCAGCTCGGTGCTCTGCCGTTCGTCGTCGCAGAAGAGCGAGATCCCCTGCGCGGTCCGTCCGATGAGGACGTTCTGGAACGCGGTGCGGCCCTCGAACAGGACCTCCTCGACGTCCCAGTTCCGGGTGAGCCCCGCGCCCATCGGCTCGACGATCACTCGCTGCGCCATCAGTTCTCTCCTCGTTCCACAGTGGACATGCGGACGGTGCCCGCGCCCAGCATCTTCGCCAGCAGCGCGACCGCGCGCTCCGGATCCGCCCGGTCCCCGCAGGTGAACACGTCCACGAACACCGAGCCGATCTCCGGATAGGTGTGCACCGACGCGTGTGATTCGGCCAGCAGCGCGAGCACCGTGACCCCTTGCGGGGCGAAGGAATGCGACACGACCTCGCAGACCGTCGCCCCCGCCTCGGTCACCGCTTCGGCGAGGGTCTTCTTGAGGAGTACGGCGTCGTCGAGCAACGACGGCTCGATCCCCTCGAACTCCGCGAGTACGTGGCGGCCGGCGAACCGGCCGACGAGTGGTTCTTCACCCGGCATCGGCGAACCTCCCCACACAATAGGTGCGCAACGGCTCGATTCCGTTGAAAGCGACGGAAGAATAGCTGGCGGTGTACGCCCCGGTGCCCGGGATGTCCAGCCGGTCGCCCGCCTTCAACGACCTCGGCAGCGCGCACGGCGTCCGCTGGTACAACACGTCGTCACCATCGCAGGTCGGCCCCGCGAGGACCACCGGTCCTTCCGGTCCCTTAACGCCGACGGGCTCCAGCCGATACGCGACGGCTTCGTTCTCACACTCCGCCATTCCGTTGTACCTGCCGACGTCGAGATAGACCCAGCGGCGTTCGTCGGCGGCGGCGCGAGTGGTCACCAGGACGACTTCGGTCCTGATCAGCCCGGCGTCGGCGACGATCACGCGGCCGGGTTCCAGCAGCAGCTCCGGTTCCGGCAGATGCTCGCCGAGGGCGGCGTGGATCGCCGTCGCGTAGTCCGTCAGCGACGGCACGGGCTCCCGGTGTTCGGTGGCGAAGCCGCCGCCGATGTTCAGCCGCTCCAGTACGACGCCCGCTTCGGCGGCGACCTTGGCCGCGGTCGCGATCCCGATCTCCCAGGCGGCCGGATCCGGCTGCTGCGAGCCGACGTGGAACGCGATCCCCGGGCGCAGCCCGGCTTCCACGGCCTGACGGAGCAGGGCGGCCGCCACCGCCGGTTCGCAGCCGAACTTGTGGCCGAACGGCGTCACGGAGTCCGGGCCGCCGGTCAGCAGGCGGACCGAGACCAGCGAACCGGGCGCGTGCTCGGCCAGATTCGCCAGATCACCGGCGGAGTCCGTGGTGAATTCACGGACTCCGCGCGCGTAAGCGAAGGCGATGTCCGCCGGTTTCTTGATCGTGTTGCCGTACGCCAGTTCCGCCGGCCGCGCGCCCCGTGACAGGCACAGCTCGATTTCCGCCGTCCCCGCCACGTCGAAGCCCGCGCCGGTCGACGCCACCGCGTCGAGCACTTCGGGAGCCGGATTCGCCTTGACCGCGTAACGGATCAGCGCACCCGGGAAAGCCGCCGAGACCGCGGCCGCACGCTCCGCGACGAGGTCGGTGTCGACGACCAGGCACGGCGTCGGCGGCTCGCGATCCGCCAGGAAGGCGCGGATCCGTTTCAGGCTTTCGGTCACACGCCCCAGGGTGTCAAAGGCCGATCATCGGCCCGGAACCCGGGGTCACGCGCGGGCGTCACCCGAGGCCTGCTCCGGCAGGTCGACCCCGTGTTCGGCGGCCAGTCGCTCCAGGTTGGCCAGATCGGCGCCGACGGCCGAGGCCCTGTCCTCGTCAGAGGCCTGCTTGGCGATCTGAACGTCCTCCCTCGCCTGCCGTACCCGGTCCCGCAGATTCACCGCGAACTCGCTCATCGTGCACCCCCGATCTCCCGCACCTTGTCTGCTTTCACCCTAGGACCCTCCGAATCGGTCACCCACGTGATCTGCGTCATCACGGGTTCGTTCGCGTCGGAGTGAAGCAGTATGACGGCTGCGCCCGGGTTTCGCAGATCAGCGGAGCCCGGCTTTTTCACCGGCCTCCCGCACGGCCGGCCGCCGGGCGAGCACCGCGAGCGGGACGAGGGCGCACAAACCGCCCGCGACGCCGACCAGGACGTAGCCACCCAGGCCGAACAGTTGCCCGGCGAGCAGGCTCGCCCCGGCCGAAGTGCCCCAGACGAAGGCGTCGACCGTGCCCTGCGCCCTCGTCCGCTGGGCGGCCGGGAGATCGCGGCTGAGCATGCTGCTGCCGCCGACGAACACCAGGTTCCAGCCGTAGCCGAGCAGGAAGAGCGCGACCGGGATTCCCACGTGATGCGAATCGGGGGCGCCGATCACGGTGACCGCCGCGACGGTGATCGTCCCGATCCCGCCGAAGATGGTCGCGCGGCCGCCCCAGCGGTCGGCGATCCAGCCGGACAACGGCGCCAGCGCGAACATCCCCACCAGATGGGCACTCAGCACCCAGCCGACGACGTCGAGCCCCTGACCGTGCTCGTGCAACTGGACCGGGGTCATCGTCATCACCGCCACCATCGCCAGCTGCGCGCCGACCATCGCCACGAGCGGCCCGAGGACCACCGGGTTCCGCACGGACATCCGTTCCCGCTTGGGCACGCCCTCCACCGGGGCGGCGAGGCCGCGCGGCAGGGTGGCGACGGCGACCACGGCGATGGCCACGACGATCGCCCCCGCCGCGATCGGACCGGACAGGGCGGGGAGCTCGGCGGCTTCCGCCCGTGCGGCGGCCGGTGCGATCAGGGCGGGCCCCGCGACCGCGCCGACGGTGCCCGCCCAGACCATTGTGGACAGTGCGAAACCCTTGCGGTGCTCGGACGACAGATCGGCCGCGGTGTATCGGGAGAGCTGCGCCCCACTGTTGCCGAAGCCGATCAAGGGCATCCCCGCCACCAGCGCGAGCACGGATCCGCCGAGCACACCGGCGAACGAGATCAGCGCGCCCGTCACGGCGGCTCCGTACATCAGCACCAGGACGAACCGCCTGCCGTACCGCGCGGCCAGCACGCCCGACCACAACGAGCCCGCGGCGGAGCCGAGAACCAGCACGGCGCTCGGCAATCCGCTCCAGGCGGCGCCGGCGTGCTCGACCATGATCAACGCGGCCGTGGTGGACAGCCCGACGACCGCGGTGCTGAGACAGGCGACACCCATGAAGAGCGCGAACATCGGTTTCATGATTCAAACCTAGGGATTCCGGGCGCCTCGGCGAATAGGCTGACGAAGGCCTCGCGGGGGTGCGGGGCGCAACATGGAAGGAATCCGGGCGCGATGACCTTACGATCGGAAAGGGCGCTGGACGACCTCGACTGGCGGCTCCTCGAAACGCTCCAGGCCGACGGGCGGCTCTCGTTCAAGGAGCTGGGCCGTCGCGTGAACCTCTCGGCGCCCGCCGTCGCCGACCGGGTCCGGCGGCTGGAGGAGGCGGGCGTCATCACCGGGTATCGCGCCCAGGTCGACGCGAACCGCGCCGGGTACGGCCTCCAGGCGTTCGTCGAGATGCGCTGCTCGCTCGGCAGTTGCCTGCTGCGCACCAGCAAATCGGACGACTATCCCGAGGTGGTCGAGCTGCACCGGCTCAGCGGCGACCGGTGCACCATGCTGAAGGTGCGGGCCGTATCGCTCGAACACCTCGAAGGCCTCTTCGAACGGCTGGGCAAACACGGCGAGATCAGGTCGTCGGTGGTGCTGTCCACCCAGTACGAGGGCAGGCCGGTCGGCCCTCCGGTCGAGGACTACCTGAAGGCGACCAAGAGCGAGGGCTGGAGCGTCTGAAGACGGATCAGGAATCGAGAAGCGAAAGGCCCCCGAACTCACCTAGCGTGACCATCGTCGAGGACGAACGGCTCGAAGCTGGTTAGATCGAGCCCGGTGAGGCTGACGGAACGTACACGCGGCCCCCATGAGGATGGAGAAACGATGCGCAAGACCTCCCGGCCGCAGGTGCCCGAGGAACACCCCGCCGACAGTCACGACCTGATCCGCGTCTTGGGGGCGAACGAGAACAACCTCAAGAACGTCGCCGTCGAGCTGCCGAAGCGACGGCTGACGGTGTTCACCGGTGTCTCCGGATCGGGCAAGAGCTCCCTGGTCTTCGACACCATCGCGGCCGAGTCGCAGCGGCTGATCAACGAGACGTACAGCACCTTCGTGCAGGGCTTCATGCCGACGCTGGCCCGGCCCGAGGTCGACGTGCTCGACGGCCTGACCACCGCGATCATCGTCGACCAGCAGCGGATGGGCTCCGACCCCCGCTCCACGGTCGGCACCGCCACCGACGCGTACGCGATGTTGCGCATCCTCTTCAGCCGGATCGGGAAGCCGCACATCGGTTCTCCGCAGGCGTTCTCCTTCAACGTCGCCTCGATCTCCGGCGCGGGCGCCGTGACCGTCGAGAAGAGCGGCCGGACCACCAAGGAGCGCCGCGAGTTCAGCATCACCGGCGGGATGTGCGCCCGGTGCGAAGGCCGGGGCAAGGTAAACGACATCGACCTCACCGCGCTGTACGACGACACCAAATCCCTCAACGAGGGCGCGCTGACGATCCCCGGTTTCTCCATGGAGGGCTGGTACGGCCGCATCCTGCGCGGCTGCGGCTTCTTCGACCCGGACAAGCCGATCAAGAAGTACACCAAGCGACAGCTGGACGATCTGCTGTACAAGGAGCCGGTCAAGCTCAAGATCGAGGGCATCAACCTGACCTACTCGGGTCTGATCCCCACGATCCAGAAGTCGTTCCTGTCCAAGGACCGCGAGGCGATGCAGCCGCATATCCGCACGTTCGTGGACCGGGCGGTCACCTTCGCGGTCTGCCCGGAATGCGACGGGAGCAGGCTCAGCGAACTCGCGCGATCGTCGAAGATCAAGCGGATCAACATCGCCGACGCCTGCCGGATGCAGATCAGCGACCTCGCCGACTGGGTCCGCGGGCTCAAGGAGCCGTCGGTGGCGCCGCTGCTGGAGAAGCTCCAGCACACGCTCGACTCCTTCGTCGACATCGGACTCGGCTACCTCTCCCTCGACCGGCCGTCCGGCACGCTTTCGGGTGGCGAGGCGCAGCGGACGAAGATGATCCGGCACCTCGGGTCGTCGCTCACCGACGTCACCTACGTGTTCGACGAGCCCACCATCGGGCTGCACCCGCACGACATCCAGCGAATGAACAACCTGCTCCAGCAGTTGCGGGACAAGGGCAACACGGTGCTGGTCGTCGAGCACAAACCGGAGACCATCGCCATCGCCGACCACGTCGTCGACCTCGGCCCCGGCGCGGGCACCGAGGGCGGGACGATCTGCTTCGAGGGCACTGTCGAAGGCCTGCGCGCCAGCGACACCATCACCGGCAGGCACCTGGACGACCGGGCGTCGCTCAAGGACAGCGTCCGCGAGCCCACCGGCAAACTGGAGATCCGCGGCGCGGACCGGCACAACCTCCGGAACGTGGACGTCGACGTCCCGCTCGGCGTTCTGTGCGTCGTCACCGGTGTCGCGGGCTCCGGCAAGAGCTCCCTGCTTCACGGGTCGATCCCGGCCGACGAGGGCGTGGTCTCGGTCGACCAGACCCCCATCCGCGGCTCGCGGCGGAGCAACCCCGCCACCTACACCGGGCTGCTCGAACCGATCCGCAAGGCCTTCGCCAAGGCCAACGGCGTGAAGCCGGCGCTGTTCAGCGCCAACTCCGAGGGCGCCTGCCCGACCTGCAACGGCGCGGGGGTCATCTACACCGACCTCGGCATCATGGCGGGCACCGCGACCACCTGCGAGGAATGCGAAGGCAAGCGGTTCCAGGCTTCGGTGCTGGAGTACACCTTCGGCGGCAAGAACATCAGCGAGGCGCTGGAGATGCCGGTGTCCGAGGCCGTGAAGTTCTTCGGTGAGGGCGACGGGCGCATCCCCGCCGCGCACGCGATCCTCAGCAGGCTCGACGACGTCGGGCTCGGCTACCTCAGCCTCGGTCAGCCGCTCACCACGCTTTCCGGCGGCGAGCGGCAGCGGCTGAAGCTCGCGACGCACATGGGCGACAAGGGCGGCGTCTACATCCTCGACGAGCCGACCACCGGTCTGCACCTCGCCGACGTCGAGAACCTGCTCGGCCTGCTGGACCGGCTCGTCGACTCGGGCAAGTCGGTGATCGTGATCGAGCACCACCAGGCGGTCATGGCGCACGCAGACTGGATCATCGACCTCGGCCCGGGCGCCGGGCACGACGGCGGCAAGATCGTCTTCGAGGGCACGCCGTCCGACCTCGTCGCGAAGGCCTCGACGCTGACCGGTGAACACCTGGCGGCCTACGTCGGCAAGTGACGCCCTCCTTCCCGCGTTTAGTCCTCTAAATGCGGGGCGTCGCGGGCTCGCACGCGTCGCGAAAGCCACTTTCGAGACATCTGGTGTCCCGAAAGAAGCTTCTATGTCAAGTCTGCTTTGAGTGCTTGGTAGATGGTGTTGGTGAGGTGTCGTTTGAGTGCTCGGAGTGCGGCTTTGGTGGTGGCGTGGGGGTGGTTTGTGGTCCAGGTGTCGCGG
>NZ_QHJI01000023.1:0-34257 GCF_003947535.1 Amycolatopsis sp. WAC 04169
CTCACCCAAACCCACTGCGACACCATCGCCCTCCGCCTCAACACCCGACCACGCCCTACACTCGACCTCCTCACACCCGCACAAGCACTCGACAAAGCACTACTTGCACCAACCAGTTGAAACCGCCCTCCCTTCACCGCGTCCGATGCGGCGAAAGGAGCCTTCGTCCCGGCCGGACACTGCCCGTGATCGGCGTTTCCGGCTGCAGGCGCGGCGTGAGCGAAGGCGTGACTCGCGTGATCAGGCACGTAACTCGCGTGATTGGAGGCCGCACTCGCGTGTTCCGCCTCTGATCACGCGAGTTCCGGCTTCAATCACGCGAGTTCCGCCTTCGATCACGTGAGTGCGGTGTCGCGCCCCCTCAGCCCCGGGTGATGAACGGCGGTTGCAGGGTGCGGAGCACGACCAGGATCGGATTCGACCCCACCGTCCCGAATTTCACGCCGCCCACCGAGGTCACGTTCACCGTGCGCGGCCCGATCAGGTCGTGGTGGAAGATCAAGAAGTACGCCTCGAACCTTCCGTCGGCGCCGACCCTCACCACCCCCGGCGCGGAGATGCCGGCCGACCAGGCCAGCCGGACCATCGCGCCCGGCGGGAAGTCCGTTCCCCGCACCCGCGGGACGAAGCCGAGCGTGCCGATCTTCGGATCCACCTCGACCACCGGCTGCCGGACCAGCACCCGCGCGGTCGCCGTGTCGTCCCCGGCGTTGTTGTCCGGCCCGGTGGTGCTCACCGTGCCGGACACCTGGCCGTCGAAAGCCGCCTTGGCGGCCAAGGAGATCCGGACCGTCACGGTCTGCCCCGGCCCGACCGTCCCGAGCGCGCAACTTCCGGGCACACATCCGGGCGCGGCCGAAGTCGCGGGGAGCCCGGGTGGCAGCTGGGTCGTGAGCCGGACGGACGGCATCGGGGCCCGGGAACCGTTGTGCACCAGGTAGGTCAGCACCACGTCGTCGCCGCCGACGAACAACGGGACCGCCGAGACCGACATCCCGACCGACAAGGATCCGGGTGTCACCGGTGGCGCGGGCTTCTCGCCGACCGTCACGACCGCGGTCGCGGAGTCGTCCCGCGCGTCGGCGTCGGGGCCGGTCGTGGTGACCGTGCCGGTCGCCGCCTGCGCTCCGGCGGCCAGGCCGGTCGCGCCGAACCGCACCCGGACCTCCTCCCCCGGCACCAGCGTGCCGAACGCGCACACCAGCTCGGGGGTGCAGGTGCCCTTGGTGGGGAGCACCGCCGCCGATCGCAGACCGGCGGTCAGCCGGACGAACAGCCCCACCCCGGGCGACGTGGTGGCGCCACGGTTGGTGACGACGAACTCGAACGTGGTGAGTCCTTCGAACGGGATCGCGGCGGGTACGGCGCTCGCGCTCACGGCGAGGCCGGGGATCCGCTGGAACGTGGGCTGCGAGGCCCCGCCGGGGCCGCCGATCAGGATCCGGGGGTCGCCGCCGGTGAACGGCACGACCGCGATCCGTGGCGAGGACTCGCCCGGCGAGTTCGTATAGGCGACGAGCCCGCCGTCCGGCGACCAGGCGGGATCATCGACGAATCCCGTGCGCTGCACCAGGATGCGGCCCTGGCCACCGTCGGCGGGCGCCACGCAGACCAGCGCGTTGCCGCTCTGGAACGCGAGCGTGGCTCCGTCCGGCGAGACGTCCGCCGCGCCTTCCGCGCCCGCACCGCAACCCGGGCCGAACCGCGATGAGAGGTCACGCTGGTCCCCCGGCACGACGACATCGGGTGAAGGCTGGGTCAGGGTGACCTGCCACAACTGCTTCCGCCGGTCTTCTCCCGGCGGGGCGACGGCCATGACCGCGGTCTCGACGGCGGTGCCGTTCTTCCCTCTCGCCGTGCACGTCACCGTGGTGGCACCGACCGGGAACAGGCTGCCGGACAACGGCGTGCAGCTCGGCTCGAGCGGGCTCCCGTCCACGTCCACCGCGGTCGCGGGATATTCGATCACCATGGGGCCGGTCCCGGTCACCGTCCGGTCGTGCAGCGTGATCAGGGGCAGGGCCGGATCCTTGACGCGCACGGTGACGTTCTCGGTGTATCCCGGCCGTACGGTGGACTCCCCGTTCAACCGGAATTCCACGCGGCAGCGCAGGAAAGCGCCCACGGCGGTCGTCTGGGACACCGTCACCGTTTCGGTGAACCGCGCGTTCGTGCCGCCGGGAACGCTCTGCGGGCCCGCGGGATCGAACGTCATCGCGAGGCCGGGATCGCAGAAGCTCACCGGCTGCACGCTGACCGGGAGATCACCGATGCCCGCGATGATCGCCTCCGAGATCCGCCCGGCGTCGGTGTCGGGCGTGAGGACACCGTCGGTGGCGCTGGTGATCGCGGTCGCCTGTCCTCGCGCGTCGAGGCCGCGGTCGGGATCCGTGCTCGACCCGGTGACCGCGGGAACGGCCACCACACTGATCTTCGCCGCGTTCAGCGCGGCGATCACCTCCGCCCTCGGCGGGGTCTCGTGGCTCGCGGCGTCGCCGACGAGGACGACGACCCGGCTGCTGCCCGGCCGGAAGGTGATGGCTCCGGTCGCGACCTTCCGCAAGGCCAGAAGCCAGTCCTCGGCGGTGTCCCCGCCGCCCGTCGCCTTGATCCGGGCGAACGCGTCGGACAGCAGCTTCCGCTCGGCCTCGGTGCCCGCCGGGGTCAGCGGCTGCTGCACATCGAACGGGCGCGGCTCGGGGTCGCCCGCGTCGCCGAAGGCCGCGACGGCGAACTGTGCTTCCTTCTCCCGCTCCCGCACGCTGTCGATGACCGTGCCCAGGTTCATCTTGACCTGTTCGATCACCCCGCCCATGGAGCCGGTCTGGTCCATCAGCAGGACGATGTCCGGCAGGGACCGGATCCGGTCGGTCTGCACCGTCTTGGCGATCCGCGCCGACCCGCCACGCCCCACCGGCATGTCCACCGTCGCGGGGTCCACTCTGGACGGTCCCGGCGGCCCGATCCGGGTGGCGGCCCGGGTGAGCGTGATCTTCGTGCCGTCCGCCGACCACACCGGCTGCGAGTCGTCCCCGCGCAGATGCGCCGGGATCGGGATGTCGCCGAGAACACGGCCGTCGGCGACGCGCACGATCCGGACGAAGCTGTCGGAACCCTCGCCGATCGACACGGTCCGGGTGAACGCGATCTTCGTCGCGTCCGGCGACCATGCCGGGTGGCGCTCACGTTTGCCTTCCTCGGCCCCGGTCAGCGGTCGCGGCGCGGCGCCGTCCGCGTTCGCCACGACGATCCGGCTGGTCCGGAACTCGCCGGTGCCGAATTCCGTGTAGGCCAGCGCAGTCCCGTCCGGGGAGAAGGCGGGATCGGCTTCGTCCGCGTCCGGCCGGTTCGTGAGGTCGCGACGGTCGCCGCCGCGCGCGTCCGCGCTCCAGATGTCGGTGGTGGCCCCGCCGCGGAGCTGGGTGAACACCGGCTGCCCGTCGGCGCGGAAGGTCGGTTCGGTCTCGCCGACGCCGGACAGCGCGGAAATGACCGAGACCTGGCCGCCGGGCAGGGTGACCTGTTCGACGTCACCGAGCGGATCCGGTTGACGGGTGGTGAAGGCCAGCCGCGTGCCGTCCGGCGACCACGCCGGCTCGGACGAATCACCGGGTTCCGGTACCGCCCGGGTGACCGCGCCGCCGGTGTCGGCCATGACCACGACATCCCCGGCCGGGTCGAATCTGGTGGTGGTGAACGCGATCCGGGCACCGGTGGGGGCCCAGGCGGGCTGGGTGTCCGCGCCAGGGTCGGCGGTCAGGCGCGTCGGCGTGCCGCCGCGCGACGGCACGGTGTAGAGGTCGCCTGCCGGGTCCTCGCCGGTACCGCTGAACACGAGACGGCCGCCGTCGGGCGACCAGCTCGGCGAATCGTCCGCGGCCGGTCCGGAGGTCACCTGGCGCAGCCCGCGACCGTCGACGCCGATCACGAAGATGTCCTTGCTGCCCGTGCGTTCCGAGACGAACGCGACCGACGAACCGTCGGGTGACAACGCCGGCTGCGTGTCGGCGGTCGCGTCGTCGGTCAGGCGCACCGGAACCCGGGTGCCGTCGCGCAGGTACCAGAGTTCGCCGTCGTGCTCGGCCCGTCTGCTCACCCACACCAGGCCGCCTTTGCCCGCGGACGCGTCGGAATCGACGCTTCCGACGCCCGGCGGCAGCGCCGCCACCACGCCCGCACCGGAGACCTGAAACAGGCCGGTGGTCGCGGCGCTGACGTAGCCGACGCGGTACGGCGCGGCGGGAGGCGCGGGCTGCTGCGCCGCGGTCGGCGCGAGCACCCCGGTGATCACCGCTCCGCCCAGCACCGCGACGAACGCGATCGCCGCCACCGCTCGGTTCGGGCGCATGGTCATCCAGTCCTTCCTCAGCCGGCCTCGAACAGCTCGATCTCGGAGATCGCCACGTCCATGCCGTCCAGCGAGCGATGCAGCCCGACCACGTGCAGCTCGACACCCGTCGCGCCCGCGCTGTTCTCGATCGGGATCTCCTGGGCGTCCGGCGTGTCGGCCAGCACCATGTCGTAGGTCTTGCCGGTGGAGAACACGAGATGCAGGGTCTTCGGCCGGTGCGCGGCCTGGAAGTTCGCGCCGTTGCCGGAGTGCACGATCGCCTTCCGCAGATCGACCGGACGGTCGAAGGTGAACACCAGTACGGGTTCGCCCTGGCCGGCAGCCGCCCAGAAGGTGTTCTTCGCGTTGTCGCTGACCAGGTTCCCCGGGTGGCCGGGCGACTGCGCGCTCGCGGTCACCTTGCTCGGGCGCACCGGGTTCAGCTTCGTCTCGAAGATCCCCGTCACCTGACTCCACAAGCCGATCGCGGCGGTGTTGATCGCTCCCCGGAACGGTTGGTACAGCGCGTAGATCAGCGCCGAGAGCACCAGCATCACCGCGATCACCCGGCGGACGGCCTTGCCCACCTGGCGGCGCGCGGCACCGGCGCGGCCGGCGCGACGGCGGACACCGTCCTTACCCGGGCGATCCCCCGCCTTGTGCTCCCGGGGGCCGCGGCGGAACAGCCGCCGCCACCACGAGGTCTTCACGACCTCCGATTCGGCAAGGGACGCGCCGCAGCGGCCGCAGAAGTTGCGGGTGGGCACGTTGCCCTTGCCGCATCTGCCGCAGATCAGGTCACCCGGTTTGAGGACCTGCTCCTCGACCGTCCGCTGCTGCGGCTGCCGGACCGGCGCGAGCGGTTCGGCGGGCTGCACGACCTGGTGCTGGGCGACCGGCTGGCCCACCGCGACGGGTTCCTCGTCGTCCCATTTCAGGTACCGCCCGCATTCGCCGCAGAACTCGACGTCGGCGGGGCCCTGATGCCCGCATTCCCGGTAGATGACCATCCGCTACCCCTCCACCACTTCCACCGTGACGCGCACGTGGGCGGGCACCGCGTCCACGACCGTCGCGGTCAGCCGCCGTTCGTCGATCCGGCTCCGATCGGGCACCCGCACGCGGACGTGGACCCACGGCGGCCCCGGATCAGGGAGCGGTGCTCCGGGCTCCGGCGACGCCACGACACCGCCGCTGTCGGTCACCTCGACCGCGCCACCGGTCAGCAGCCGCACGTGCTCGGCGAGCCCGCGCTGCGTGCCGCGCCACCGATGCAGTTCGACCGACCGGGTCACGAGTTCGCGCAGCCGGACCGGGCTCCAGCCTTCGTCGACGCGCAGCGCCACCCAATGCGCCAGCCAGCCGACGAAATCCTCCGGTGCCAGATTCGGGTCGAGGTAGCCGGAAAAGTTGTCCAGCGTCACGAAAACCGGTGCGAGCACTTCGTCGAGCGCACCGGTGAAGCCCTGGACGAACCGGTCCTCGGCGTAGACCGAGGGCAGTTGCTCGCCGATCGGATGCGGGCTCGGCAGCCCGGGCACGGCCACTCTCATCGGTCACCCTCCCGGACCCGGACCTGGTGCCCGAAGGAGAACGCGAGCGCGTGGGGCGGCAGGTCGAGCCGGTCGACCTGCTCGCCGCGTTCCCGCGTGACCGGGTTGGCCGCGAACAGGCGCACGTCCTCCACCATCTCGACCCCAGGAAGCCGTTGCAGCACCGCGAAAACCTCGCCGGACTGCACCGGCCGCCCGAACGGCCAGCCGTCGCCGTCCGGCCCGCCGGTGAGCGGGTTGAAGTAGTCGTAGAGCGCCTGCGTCGCCCGCGGGCCGAGAGTGCCGGGGCTGGTCCGGCGGCGCGACCGCAGCCGGGCGACGACCGTGACCCCGTGGTAGAACGGCGCTTCCACGGACACGAGGGCGCCGACACAGCGGCGTTCGTCCAGATACCGCTCGATCCGGGTCCGCATCCCGGGGTCGAGCATCAGCGTCGCGAACTTCAGCTCGCCGGTGTCGGGGACGGCGGGCACCACGAGAACGCGGATCGCGCCGGTCTCGCGGCCGTCGGCGCCGTGCGCGGGCACACAGCGCACCCTCGCCGCCTCGGGCGCCGCTTCACGGGCGAGCTGTTCGTAGTCCTCGGCGGTGACGGCGCGGTCGCGGGTGCGCAGCAGCAGCGGGCCGCGGACCGCCGCGTCCCGCACCGACTCGCCGTCCACCCCGCCGGTCGCCGGCCGCCGGTTCACCACGCTGCTGACGAACGGGATCGGATCCCGTTGCACCTCCAGCACTTCGCGGGCGACGTTCCCGCGCCGGCCGCCACCGGCCCGGTACGACGGCACCCGGATCGCGGCGGCCTTGGCCGGAACGGCGCCGTAGTACCGGACGCCGCCCTCGGGCTGGCGCACGGCGGGGCCGAACGCGAGCTCACCGGCGACCCGGTCGAGCTGGACGTGCCGGTCTTCCGGGCCCGATTCGGCGAACGAGGACACCTCGGTCCATTCCTGCCAGCCGTCGGGACCGGACACCTCCACGATCAGCTCGTCCCCGCCGGCGACCACCGGACGCCTGCCGAGCGGGAACCGCTGTCCGGGCAGGCCGTCCGAGGTGCCGACGATCTCGCCGTGTACGACCTCGGCGTGCACCGCACCGACCGTGCCGCCGATGGTCGACGCCTCGACCGAGCGCAGCCGCGGCGACCGCTGGAAGAACGGCTGGTTCTGCTTCGGTTCCGTCAAGCGGCAACGGATCCAGCCCGCGTGCCGCCCGCCGAGCACCGACGCCGTATGCCCCGGCGGCACGTGCAGCACGACGTCCCCGGGCCGGTTGAACGCTCCGGTGCTGTCCCGGTCGATCTCGCCGGCGGCCCAGCCGTGCCCGTCCCAGGCCTCCCACACCCACGGCGGGTCGTGCGGATCGACACCCTGCCCCTCGACCTCGCAGTCCATCCGCAGCAGCACCGCGCAGCCGGGTACGGCGTCCGACAGTCCGAAGTAGACGGCGTCGCCGGGCGCGGGGTTTTCGGCGAAGCACGCGGGTTCGCCGCCGACCAGCAGCCCGTCGGTGCGGTCGACCGGCGGCACACCGGGGTCCGCGTCACCGGTCGCCAGGCCTGTGAGCGAGCACGGCACGATCGTCAGCGTGCGCTCGACGGTGAACACGACGGGATCCTCGACCTCGTCGCGCACACTCGCGACCTGTTTCCCCGCGGGGACGACCACCGGGACGTCACGTGCCGCGGAAAGCCAGAACGTCACGTCGGTGCGCGCGGCGGTCGGCGCGAACAACCGCACGCCGATGAGGTCGAGGAACCGCAGGTAGTGCAGGTCCGGCACCCGGTTGAGCCGGTAGAGCACCTGGTCGACCATCTGCGCGAAGGTCTCGATCAACGTCACGCCGGGGTCGGAGACGTTGTGATCCGTCCATTCAGGACAGTTGCGCTGGACGAGGTACTTGGCTTCGTCGACCAGGTCCTGGAAGCGTCGGTCGTCGAGATTGGGCATGGGCAGGGACATCACGCACCGTCCTCAGTGGACTCGTGCGGCGGGATGACGTAGAAGGGGAACACCAGGTTGCGCGGGTCGTTGGTCCCGCGCAGGTGGTATTTGATGTCGATCAGCAACGTTCCGCGTTCGGCCTCGGAGAACCCGACCACGACGTCGGTGAGCGTGATCCGCGGCTCCCACCGCTCCAGCGCGGTGCGCACCTCATAGGCGATCTGCCCGGCGGTGGCCGAGTCGGCTGGTGCGAACACGAGATCGTGCACCGCGCAGCCGAACTCGGGCCGCATCGGCCGCTCACCGGGGGCGGTGGCCAGGATCAGCCGGATGCTCTCGACGACTTCGCGCTCCCCGCCGACCAAGGCGATCGACCCCGTCGCGTCGGTGCGCACCGGAAAAGCCAGCCCCCTGCCGAGGAAATCCATGTCATCCTCCGATCAGGACGGTCGGGCAGCCGAGGACGATCGGCGCACCGCAGGCAGCCAGGTCACCCATGCGGGCCGCGGGCAGGCCGCCGATCAGGACCGTCGGGCAGCCCGGCGACGCGATCGGCGTCGGCGGATGCACCGCGGGCGGCGGGAACGAGCAGGTGTGCGGCGTGCCGACGGTGGCGGCGGGCACCCCGCCGATGAGCACGGTCGGCACACCGGGCCCGGCGATGACGCCCGGATGCCCGGTCGGGTCGCCGACCCTCGCGGCTGGTGGCATGCCCACTCCCCCTCAGTTGATTTTGACCACGCCGCCGCGCACGGTCACGACACCGCTCGCGCTCAGCTCCGCCTGGCCCTGTCCCTTGACCGAAACCGTCGCGCCTTCGACGGTCACGCCCGCCGTGCCCGAAAGCTTCAGGCTGCTGCGCGCCTCGACGGTCGCCTCGGTCGCCGACCGCACGGACACCTTCTGGCCCTTGAGCTCCAGCGGACCGCTGCCCGCGTCGATGCTCACCCCGTTCCGCGCCTTCACCGTGACGCCCTTGCCGCTGGTCACCTCGATCATCTGGTTCTTCTGGTCGAGCTTGACCACGAGCTTCCCGTCCCCGGACGCGACGACGATGCCGTCCTGTTCGGCGAATTCGAGCTTGTGCCCCTTGCGGGAGACGAAACCCCGCACGGCGATCTCGCCGCTGGTGCCGTCGATCGGCGACGCGGTGAACTTCGGCACCGCGTCTACGCCGTTATACAACCCGCCGAGCACATACGGCGCCTCGAAATCGCCTTGCTCGAAGCCGACGAGCACTTCGTCGCCGACCTCGGACATCACCATCGCGCCCCGCCCGTTCCCGGCACCGGGTTGCACCGTGCGCGCCCAGTTGCTGGTGAAGTTCTGATCCAGCCAGGGAAAGGTCAGCTTGACCCGGCCGAGCCCGGCGGGATCCTTGGCATCGCTGACCACCGCGGGCACCACTCCGGGCCACGCTGACGTCCTGGAGCCACCGGCGACCAGCCCGTAGAGCGACCGTTCCTGCCTGCCGGAGACGGCGAACTCGGTGGTGTAGCCGACTTCCGCGTTGAACAGGTGCCGGGTGCTGGTGAGCGTGTACTTGCCGGCGAACGGTTTGCCGACGCCGGTCAGCGTCACCGCCGCGCCCGCCCGGAGCTTCGGATTGCCCTTGGCGACCCCGTCGAGTTCGGTGCAGGCGCCGCCGAGCCGTTCGGACAGCGCGACCGCCGCCGCCTTGGTCTCGGCCTGGGTCCGCCGCGGCGTATCCGCCGAGACGTACTTGGGGCTGGAGAACTTCTTCGCGAGCGCGACCGGGTCGACACCTTCGACCTCGGTTCCCGCGTTCTTCGGCTTCTCGGTGGCCGACAGGGGCTGCTTCCTGGTGATGTCCCAGCCGCGGGCCTCGACCTCGGGCACCTGCTCGGCCGCGGTGACACTGGCGCGCAGGCTGACCAGCGTCCGGTGTGCCTCCAGCACCAGCGGATCGGTGTTGGCCTTCGCGGTGGTGGCGGGTGCGGCCGAAGGCTTCTCCGCGAGGCGGAAGTTCAGCGCGCCGTCGCGCACGACGATCTGGGCGCCGACCGACTCCGCCAGCCGGGACAGGAACTCCCAGTCGCTGACGTTGTCCTGGCTGAACTGGGTATGCGGGCGGCCGCCGACCCCGGGGACCGGATCGATCTTGCCGACCTTCAGCCCGGCGCGCTGCGTCACCTTGGTGACGACGTCCGCGAGGCTCATCCCCGGATAGACCGCGACCCGGCGGCCACGGAACAGCCGGTGCGCGTGGTCGTAGCCGCGGACTTCGGTGAAGGTGCCGATCCGGTCGAGGTCGATCGCGACCGCGGTGACCTCGCCGGAAAGCAGTTCCTGCGGCGCTTCGGGATCGGAGGTCTGCACCTTCAGCTTGATCGGCGCGCCGACGGTGAACTTCCCCTTGTCCAGCACCACGTGCCCGGAGTCGCGGAACCGCAGGACGAACATGTCCGGCAGGTTCCGGCTGTCGTCGACGAAGGCGTAGGACAGCAGCGTCTTCACGTCGTCGGGCAGCGGGCCCCCGGCGACCTCGACGATGAGGTTGTTCGCGAAACTCTCGTTAGCCATCGAGTTCCTCCAGCGCCGGCACGAGCAACCGGGTGCCGGGCCGCAGGCGCATCGGGTCGTCGATGTCGTTGGCGTCGGCGATCTCGCGCCACTTCCCCGCGTCGCCGTAGGCACGGAACGCCACCGCCTGCAGGGAATCACCGGCGACGAACACGTGGGTGTCCCGTGCCGCCAGCGCACCCGAGGTCGGGTTCTGCCCGCTCAGCTCGCCGGCGATCTCCTCCAGGTTCACCGTGCAGACCGCGCGCACCGGGGTCCCCGACGGCGTGAACAGCGTGTACTTCGCGGTCACACTGGCGACGTACGCGGGGAAGCCGGTCATGCCGCCCCATTTGAAGATCACCCACGGCGGCGAACCCTTGCCGTGCTGGCGGCTTTCCTCCGTGGCGACACAGCAGGTGAAGAGCTGCTCGACCTTCTTGACGACGGCGTCGTCCATCTTGTCGGTGGCGTCGAGGAACATCTCCAGCGCGAGCTTGCACGGGTCCGAGCCCTTGAACTCGGGCGGTCCGCTCTTCTTCGCGTTGCGCTGTGGATCTCGGGCCCATTTGGCGTTCTTGGTGAGCGAGAGTTCCTTGGGGTTGAACTGGAACTTGATCTCGAACAGCTTCGCGCCGGGCTGGCCGGTGCCGCCGGACTGCGGGGGTTTGCGGACCTCCAGCAGTGCGCGCTGGAGGTTGTTCGGCGCGGGTTCGCCGGAGCCGTACGCCGCGGGCGGCTGGGATCCGGCGGAGGTGAACGTGACGGGTGAGGACATGGCTAGCCCTTCTTCGCCGGGCTGAGAAAGCCGTGGTGCGCCAGTTCGAGCGTCTCGGTGGCGACCTTCGGCGAGTCGGGCGAAAGCTGCGGCCCGCTCCAGCGCACGGGGACGACACCCTCCAGCGACCAGCTGGCTATCACGGTGCCTTCGAGGGTGCGCGCTTCGATCGTCGCGGTCTTGCGCTCGATGCCGCCCGCCATACCGGCGAACCATTTGGTGATCTGCGAGCTGGCTTCGGTGACCGGGCGGGACAGCTTGATGTTGGAGTACTTGATCCGCGTCGGGAGCTGCCAGACCATCCCGTTGTTGCCGCCCTCTTCCCGCTGCTCCATGACGAACTCGCAGCCCAGCCCGTCGCAACTGCTGAATGCGCCGAGGTTGCCGAGGTTCTTGTCGTCGAGCTTGACGACGTAACAAACGGCGACGGCTTCTTCCGCGTCCGGCATCGGCTTCTCCTTCAGTGCGGGCGATCGGTGAGCGCGCCGCGGCGCTCACGGTCGAGACGGAGTTCGGTCTTCAGCCGCCGCAGCAGCGGGTCGAAAAGCTTCTTGACGAGTTCCTCGGTCTCCGGCTGCGCCGCCTGTGCCGTCGCGGGCACCGGCGCCGCGGCCGGCGGTGCGACGGGCTCCGGCGGTGGTGGCGTTTCCGGGTCGCGCTGGACGACCGGGGGTTCGGGCTGTCGCTGCACGACGGAGGGTGGCAGGTTGAGCACGAGACCATTGCCGCCAGCGGCGGCCTTGCTGGACACGATCCGTTGCACGGATTGCGTTTCGGGTCTCGCCGGCGGAGGCATCGTCGTCGGCTGATGGACGGTTCCGGCGTCTTGACGTTGAACAACCGCCTTGCCCGTAAACGTCTCTGGCATGAGCGGAGTCCTCGGTGACACGGAAGGCAGCGGAGTGGCACCGCCCCCGCTCAACATGGCGGTCAGGGTCGGGCGCTGGTCGACCGCCGCCGGTGCGGGCAAGACCGCGGCCGTGCCGTCGACGACTCGTGCCACCGGCAGCGGTGACGTCGAGATCACCGATACCGGTGGCGCGCTCACCGAGGCGCCCGGCGTCCCGTGCGGCTCCGCGATCTCTGGTGTCCCGGACCGGATTCGCGGTGGTTCGGGCGAGTGGAAGGTGGTGTCGGGTGAAGATCGCGACAAGGTGACCGTCGGCAGGTTAGGCGGCGGTTCGAGCGCCCGGGAGACCAAGATCGGCGCTTCTGCGTGCTCCTGTGACGGTTCGTCGCGGAGGCGCTGCACTGGCCTCTGAGCCGACGTCGGCCCCGCCGATCCGTCGCGCAGACGTTGCACCGGTTTCTGAGCCGATATCGGTCCCGCTGATGGTTCATCCCGCAAGCGCTGCACCGGCCCCTTGACCGAAGGCAGCTCCCCTCGCGATTCGTCACGCAAGCGCTGAACCGGCCGGTGAGCCGACGCAGGCTCGCCCGGTGACTCATAGCGCTGCACCGGCCCCTGAACCGACAGCGGACCTACTGGCGCCTCGCCGCGCAAACGCCGCACCGGCCGCTCAACCGACGCAGGCTCCCCCGATGACTCAAGGCGCTGCACCGGCCGCTGAACCGACTGCGGTCCTAATGGCGCCTCGCCGCGCAAAGGCCGCATTGGCGGCTGAACCGACGCAGGCTCGCCTGTCGCTTCATGGCGCTGCACCGGTCCCCGAACCGATAGCGCCGCTGGCGATTCATCGCGCCCCACCGACGACTCGTCCCGTAAACGCTGCACCGGCTTCCGAACCGAAGGCCCGGCCTGCGACACGTCCCGGTGTTTCGGCGACGGAAGTTCCAGAGCAGACTCGACGACCACACGCTGGACGGCCGGTATAGAAGTCGGCGTCTCCACGGGCATGGCCGGAAGAGTCCGCTCCTCCCTCGCCATCTCGGCCGGCGCCGGAACCGTGGGCAGCACCGGGGTCTCGACATCGCCCGCCAGCGGCGCGTCCACCTCGGCGACGCTGTCTTCTACCACTGGTACGTCGACACTCGGCGCCTCCGCCTGGACCGAGTCCGGCAAGATCGGCGCACCGAGCCCCAACCGCCGCGGGACCGCCTCGACCTGTTCCGTCCGCTGGACGACCGGCAGCCCGGGCCGCGATGGCTCGACCGGCCGCGGGGTCACCACTTCCGAGGTGGGTGACTCGGCGAGGAGAGGGACCGGCACGGTCTCGACATCGACCGGCTCGGGCGTGGACACGATCGGGTCATGGTCAGGTTCGGAAGTCCCGGCCAACCTCGATTCGGCCGCGGGCTCCGGCGTGGGGACCGGAGCGCTCGGGGTTTCCGACCGGATCGCTTGGACCGTCCTCACCGGCGGGCGCACCGACGAGCCCGCGGTGGTCAACGGCATCGACGGCCGGTCGGCGTCACGCGACGCCACCGCGACAGCCGGCAGCACGAGCGTGGCCGTCGGCTCCAGCGCGACAATCGGCTCGAAAGCCGGCCCCGGCTCCTCCGGCGACGGCTCCTCGTAGGGCTGCCCAGCCTCCGCAGGCACGGATTCCTGTTCAGGGGTAGGGCTTCCGGTCACCGGACCGTCCGGCTCGGCGGCACGCTGCACCGACATTCCCCAAAGACGTGACAGCACGCCACGTTTGCGGGCAGACCGCTGCACCACCGGCATGTCCGGCGGTGCCATCGGCGCGCGCGCGAGCCCGTCGATGACACCCGAGGGCTCCGCCGGGCCGACCCGGTGGCCCAGCGGCTCCAGGTAGGCCGGACTCCGCCAGGACGCCAGCGAGGAACTGAACCGCTGCACCGGATTGATCAACGGATGCCCGGCGACGACGCGCTGGATCGGCGGCAGGGTTCGCCATTCGGCACGGGTCACCGGCAGCGTGGCCGGTGACGGCGTGTCCGGAGGCGTGCCCGGCTCCTTCCTGCGCCACGTCCACATCGAAGCGTCACCGTCCCTCGCTCATCCGAGTGTTGATCCGGGCGATCTCGGCGACGTAGGTCAACCGGTCGTGGTGTTCGAGGTCGAGGATGTCGTCGAGCGACCAGTGCAGGTGATAGGCGACGTACGCGACTTCCTCGTGCAGCCGTCCGGCCGCGTACGTCACGATTCCCCCAGGCGGCCGCCGGCGACGTCGACGACGAACTCGTGGCCGCACTCCGGGCAGGCGACGCCCGCCCGCGTATGGCCTTCGCTGTTGATCCGCCGGTACATGTCCTGCAGGAACGCCAGATCCGAAGCGAACAGGTTCTCGATGACCCCGGCGTGCACATCGGTGACGTCGCCGATCCGGGTGATCACCCTGGCCAGCAGCACCACCGTGAGGAAGGCCGAGTTCTCGCGCACCCGGTCGTCCCGCAGCGGGACGAGCTCGTCCCGCGCGGTCGCCAGCCGCATCACGCCGGAGTGGTGCACGTTTCCCGCGTCGTCGACGTAGCCGCGCGGGAGTTCGAACGCGAACTCGGTCCGCAGCTTCGGTCGCGCCTGTTCTTCCGGCACGACCGGAGCTTCTTCGGCCGGCGCCGACGCCATCACCCTGCGCATGGGCTCACTCGACTTCCATCTGCTCGTAGGTGACCACGAGCTTCTCGGTGAGCACGCTGGTGTCGCCCGCCTTCAGCGCGCCGATCTCCAGGCTCTTCGGCCACGCGTTGGTGAGCTTGTAGCGTTTGATCGGGGCGCCTTCGTAGTCGTAGACGATGATCGCGCCGCCCTTGCGAGCGGAACCCATTTTGCCGAAGTGCGCGTCCTTGACCCATTTCTCGAAGCTGTTGTCTTCGGTCAGACCGCGGCTCAGCGTCACCTCGCCCGCTTTCGGGCGACCGGGGAGCTTCTTGATGACGTACTTGCCGTCCACGGTGTTCTGTTTGAGCTCGATGACGTCCTGCTCCATCTTCAGTCCGGAGACCTCGGAGATCTGCTTGATCTGAACGCCGTCGATCTCGAGCCCGAAGGAGCAGCCGACGGCCTTGTCAAGATCGGGAAGTGCCATTTCGGAGCCCTTTCACTATTCGTTGACCAGGCTGGTGCCGCCGGACATCTGGGCCAGCCGGAAGATCACGAACTCCGCCGGTTTGACCGGCGCGATGCCCACTTCGCAGATCACCTGGCCGAGATCGATCCCCTCGGCCGGGTTGGTCTCCCGGTCGCATTTCACGAAGAAGGCCTCGTCGGGAGTGAGGCCGAACAGTGCGCCCTTTCGCCACTCCATCACCAGGAAAGCGCTGATCGTGCGCCGGATGCGGGCCCACAACGCGTCGTCGTTCGGCTCGAACACGACCCACTGGGTGCCGTTGAGGATCGACTCCTCGAGATAGTTGAACAGCCGCCGCACGTTGAGGTAGCGCCACGCCGGGTCGCTCGACAACGTGCGCGCTCCCCAGATCCGGATCCCCTTGCCCGCGAACGAGCGGACGCAGTTCACGCCGATCGGATTGAGCAGTTCCTGCTCCGCCTTGGTCAGATGCGTTTCGAGCGCCAGCACGCCGCGGACGACCTCGTTCGCCGGTGCCTTGTGGACACCGCGGGTCGCGTCGGTACGCGCCCACACGCCCGCCATGTACCCGCTCGGCGGCACGTAGGTGTTGGTTCCGCTGGCGGCGTCGAGCACCTGCACCCACGGGTAGTACAACGCCGCGTACTTCGAGTCGTACCCGGCCTGGTCCATCCGCCAGGAGCGGACCTCCTGCGGGTTGAGCCCGGGCGGCGGGTCGACGATCGCCATCCGGTCACCCATCAGTTCGCAGTGCGCGATCATCGCCAGCTGCACGGCCTTGACCCCGTCGAGGTCGATCAGGTCGCGCTGGTGGGCGGCCATCAGATCCGGCACCGCGACCATGGTGATCTCGTCGATCGCTTCCAGTCCACCGAAACCGGTGCGGTCGGCGACGTCGCCGACGTAGTCGTCGGCCGCGATGCGACGCGGGACGGGCGGCGGCTGCGGCGGCTCGGTGAGCACCGCGGTGCCACGGTCCGGCTTCGCCACCGCGCCACCGGTCGCGAGCTCTTCGATCGTGATGAAGCTGGACTTCTCGCGCACCAGCGTGACGACGTTCTCCTTGGTGCGCTTGGTGGTCACGTTGTGGGTCTCGACGACCTTGCCGTCCTTCTTGACGAGCACGGTGAACCGGTCGTCGCCGGGGTTCTCGCCGGTCGGTTCGGCGACCTCGACGGTGAGCTCTCCCGGTTGTCCACCACTCGTGAGCTCTTTCGCGACGAACCGGTAGCCACCGAGCACGGCCTGGCGTGTCGCCGCCTTCGACGTCTCGCCGTTCTCCTGCCCTCGCGGACCGCCGATGCGGACGATGTAGCAGTTGGCGCCGCCGTTGAGGAAATAGCCGTAGACCGACTGGGCCAGGTAGCAGCCTTCGACGAAGTCGCCGAAGGTCTGGGTGAACTGGGTCCAGTTGGACACCAGGGTGGGCGTGTTGAACGGCCCGTCCGCCGCGAAACCGACGAAGGCGGCGACGGCGGTGCCCACACCCTCGATCGGCCGGGCGCCGGCCTCGATCTCCTCGACGTACACACCCGGCGTGAGATAGGTGGGCATGCGTGCCTCCCCTTTTCGGCGCACTCGCTGACATCGGCGATGCTCCTGTGCGGGCGTTCGCGGCGAAACGACCAAGCGGCTAGGTCCACGGGAACCAATCTCTGCCCGAAAAGGCAACTGCCCGTTCGGGCAGCGGTGCCCGCCCCTCCGGCTGTTGGCAACCGGCCCGGCGAAGCCGAAAGTGGAGGCATGCCGGCGGGCCGGGACAAGGCGACACAGGCCCCGGCCGCGCACCCCGCGCGGCCGGTCAAGCCCGCGCGCCGTGCCACCCCACCCGCGCTGCTGCGGTTGCAGGCCGCCGCGGGCAACGCGGCGGTGACCCGTCTCGTCGGTTTGCAGCGCAGCAGCTGTCCCGCTCCCCCGGTCGCGCCCACCGGCGTGACACCCGAGTCGGACCCGAAGTTCGGTTCGCTCAAGAAGGACGTCAGCGGCCAGGCGAAGGCGGCCAAGGCGCATCCCCCGGCGTCCGCGGAGGTCAAGAAGGCGCAGGACGCCGCGGTCGCGCCCGCCGACGACAAGGAAGCCCAAGCCAAGGCGGCGCAGACAGACAAGATGGCCGCCGCCAAACCGGCGGGGTTCGACAAGGCCGCCTTCGTCGCCGCGGTGAACGCCGCCGTCGCCAAGCAGGCGCCGAAGAATCTCGACGAGGCCGACAAGTTCGCCTCGTCCGGCAAGGCGGACCAGATCAAGTCCGAAGTGATGGGCAAGGTCACCAGCGGCAAGGACGCTTCCGCCAAGGACGTCACCGATCGCACCAAGGAAGCGCCGGACACCAGCAGGGCCACGGAAAAGCCGGTGAAACCGCTACCGGAGACCCCGCCACCGCCCGCGTTGTCCCCGCCGGACGCCCGCAAGGCCACCCCGGACAAGGCCCCGCCCGCCCAAACCGACCTTCGCGCCGACCAATGCGAAACCCACGGCAAGATGGCCGAAGCCGGAGTCACCGACCAGCAGCTGGCGCAGTCCAACGAGCCCGAATTCACCGGCGCGCTCGCGGCGAAACAGGAAGGCGAACAGCACACGGCGTCGGCGCCCGCGGCGGTCCGCGAGTCGGAGGCGGGCCAACTGGCCGCCGTCACGGGTGCGGCGCAGGCGTCCGGGCAGGCCGCGATGGCGGGGATGACCGGCGCGCGATCGTCGTCCGGGCAACGCGGACAGGCGGCGAAGTCGGCCACGAAGGCCAAGGACGAGCAGGACCGGGCGCGGATCACCGCGGAGATCAAGGCGATCTTCGAAGAGACGAAGACGAAGGTCGAGGGGGTCCTCGGCGCCCTCGACGATCAGGTGGCCAAACGGTTCGAGACCGGCGAGGCGGCGGCGAAGGCCGCGTTCACCGCCGACCACCAGGCCCGGATGAAGAAGTACAAGGACGAACGCTACGACGGCGTCACCGGCGCGGCCCGCTGGTCCTACGACCTGTTCGCCGGCTTGCCCGCCGAGGCGAACAACCTCTTCCTGGAGGCCAAGAAGGTCTACGAGTCGAAGATGCAGGGCGTCATCGGCGAGATCGCCGATTTCGTCGGGCAGCAGCTGACCGAAGCGAAACGGCTGATCGCCGAAGGCCGCGAGCGTGTGCGGCAGAAGGTCGACTCGCAGTCCCCCGCCCTGCGCAAGATCGCGGGCGAGGCCGCCAAGGAGTTCGGCAGCCAGTTCGACGAACTGGAGAACTCCGTCGACGAGAAACAACAGTCGCTGGTCGAGGATCTGGCACAGAAGTACAGCGAGGCCCGCAACGCCGTCGACGAGGAGATCAAGGCACTGCAGGCGGAGAACAAAGGCCTGTGGGACAAGGCGAAGGAGGCGATCGGCGGCGCGATCGACACGATCCTCAAGCTGAAGGACATGCTGCTGAGCGTGCTGGCGCGGGCGGCGAACGCGGTCGGCCTGATCATCGCCAAACCGATCGAGTTCCTCGGCAACCTGGTCAACGCGGTCAAGACCGGCGTCATGAACTTCGGCGCGAACATCGTGCAGCACCTCAAGGACGGCCTGAAGGCGTGGCTGCTCGGAAATCTTGCCAGCGCGGGTATCGAGATCCCGGAAACGCTGGACGCCAAGGGCATCCTGAAGATGATCATGTCGCTCCTCGGCCTCACGTGGGCGAGTGTCCGCGCGCGGATCCTCCGCTTCATCCCGGAACCCGTGCTAGCCAAGCTGGAGCAGACGTTCGAGGTGGTCAAGATCCTGATCACCGAAGGCGTGCCCGGGCTCTGGCGCTGGGTGGTCGAGAAACTGGGCGACCTCAAGGAACTGGTACTCGGCCAGATCAAGGAATTCGTGATCGAGAAGATCGTCAAGGCGGGGATCACCTGGATCATCTCGATGCTCAACCCGGCGGCCGCGTTCATCAAGGCCTGCAAGGCGATCTACGACATCGTCATGTTCTTCGTCGACAAGGCCGCCCAGATCAAGGAATTCGTCTCGTCGGTGCTGGACTCGGTCGAGTCGATCGCCCGCGGCGGGGCGGGCGCGGTGGCGGGGCTGATCGAGCGCACGCTGGCGAAGGCGCTGCCGATGGTGCTCGGGTTTCTGGCGAGCCTGCTCGGGCTGGGCGGGATCTCGGAGAAGATCAAGTCGATCCTGGAGAAGGTCCAGGCCCCGGTCGGCAAGGTGATCGACACGGTGGTCGGGACGATCGTCAAGGCAGGGAAGAAGATCTGGTCGAAGCTGAAGGGCAAGAAGGACGGGGACAAGGACACCGCGCGCAGCCGCAAGGTCAAGGAGGACGCACGCCGTCGGTTGTTGGCCGCCGGACCCACTTTGCACAACATCCAGGACCTGCGTCAGGCGGCGGCCAAAATTCTCGGTGAGCTCCGGCCCGCCGGGCTCAAGGATCTCAGGGTGATTCCGGGCCAGACCGCGGACGAGTTCAGTGTCGAGGCCACCGCCAGCCCCGGCACTCCTGTGATCAAAGGCAAGAAGGGATCACGTGACGCCCAGGCCACGGTCACCGTCAACGCCAGCGTCACCTTCGACAAACCTCCGAAGTACAAGGAACGGTTCGGCGCCACCGCGGCCAAGGACAGCAGCGGCCACGTGCTGATGCAGGACGGGAAGCCGGTCATGGTGGAGAACACCCTGCCGGCCACCTTCGGCGAATCGCGCGGATACCGGCAGCTGGGCGGCACGGTGGGCGGGATCATCCTGCCACCGGCACCAGGATCGACCGAAGCGAAGCTGCGGACCTGGAACACCGGAAATCCGGTGAAGATGTCGAACTCGAGTCATGCGGAACGGCAACTCTCCGACTGGATCCGCAATGATGCCGACAAGTCCGCCGTGGTCACCGACGTCAACATCGTCCTCACCGGCAAATACTCGCCGTGCCCCGGCTGTGCGAGCACTCTGAAAAGTCTTCGCGCTTTGCTGCTGGACCGCCTCAGAGAGCACAACGCCAAGGCTCCGGAAGGCAGCAAGCTCACCCTCAAAGCGTCGATCGACTATTCGAATACCCGGAATCTCTACCCGGACTGGCCGGACGCCGCCGCTTGCGCAGCGGCACTGAGCGGCTGGAGTGTGAATGGCGCGCCGCCGAAGGAGGACGCGGACGGCAACTTGACCATCACGCCGGCAGGCCCTTGAGTGCTTGATCAACCGGCCAGCCTCGCAGGAAGCCTAGGCCTCTTCTTCGCCCTCTTCCTCGCGCTGCACGTACGTCTGCGCCATCTTCTCCTCTTCGCCTTCCTCGGCTTCCGGAGCTTCCTCGCGCTGGACGGCGGCAGAATCCTCGGCTGAATGCCCACCGTCCTCACACCGCTGCACGGCAGAGGTAGGTGCGGGAGCCGACATCAGCCGGTCCGCGTTCGCGACGGCCTCGCGCTCGAACCGATCCGAGGGATCCGAAACCTTCACGCCGCCACCGGCGTCCGTGCCCTCGACCGGGCCATTGCGCTGCTGGACGACATGCGTCAGCTCGTGCGCGAGCATGTGCTTGCCCGAATCCGAACCCGGGTCGTACTTGTCCCGCTGGAACACGATGTTCGAACCCACCGTGTAGGCCTGCGCGTTGACGGATTTCGCCGACTCGTGCGCGGCGCCGTCGGTGTGCACCCGGACGTCGCCGAAGTCGTGCCCGAAGCGGCCCTCCATGTCCGCACGCGTCGCGGCGTCCAACGGCGCGCCGCCGCCGGAGCCGACGACGTCGTGCACCGGCGAACGTTCTTCTTCGACCAGGGTGTTCACGCCCGCGTTTCCCACGGCGCGCTGCAGGTCCAGCAGGCCGGCGGGACCGAGGACGTCGGTGCGCCCGGCCGCGGCGGCGCGGCCCCGCAGGCCGCCCTCGTCCCGGTCTATCCGGTCGCCCTTCGGCCGCAGGCTCGGTTCAAGGTCGTTGTCGTGACTGTGCCCGCGCATGGTCCGCTCCCTCGGTCGCTACGCCGCCCGTCCAGCTTGCGCCGTCGCCGCGCCGCGCGCCAGGCTGCGATGCGCGGCCGGAAGGGCGGCATCGGCTGCCCGAACGGGCAGGTCAGCCCTCGGTCACCAGCGCCAGGTACGGCCCGAACTCGCGGTCCAGGCAGAGTCTGCCCAGCTTGCGGTACTCCCGCGCGACCGCGCCGACCAGATCCGTCATCGCCACCGGACGGCCTGCCTCCGCGGCCAGATACGCACCGGTCACCGCGGCCGAGCGGATGTGCCCGCCTGCCAGCTCGAAGGCCTCGGCGAGGAACCCGAGGTCCAGGTCGCCGGCGCGGGGCATCCGGGTGCCGAGGCAGCGGTCCCACAGCTGACGCCGCAGTTCGACGTCCGGCAACGGGAAGTCCACGATCACGTCCAGCCGCCGGGTGAAGGCCTCGTCGAGGTTCGCGCGCAGATTGGTCGCCAGCACGGCGATGCCGTCGAAGGTTTCCATCCGCTGCAGCAGGTAGGCGCTCTCGATGTTCGCGTACCGGTCGTGCGCGTCCCGCACCTCGGACCGTTTGCCGAAGATCGCGTCCGCCTCGTCGAACAGCAGCACGCCGTTGACGCCGGAGGCCTCGGTGAAGATCCGTTCCAGGTTCTTCTCCGTCTCACCGACGTACTTGTCGACCACCGTCGCCAGGTTCACGGTGTAGAGATCCAGCCCCAGCGAGGCGGCGATGACCTCGGCGGACATCGTCTTCCCCGTCCCCGAATCCCCGGCGAAGAGCCCTGTCACACCCCGGCCGCGGCCGCCGCCCGGCCGCATCCGCCACTCGTCGAGCACCTGGTCCCGGTAGCGTGCCCGCGCGGCCAGTTCGTCCAAAAGGGACAGTACGCCCGCGGGCAGCACGAGGTCGCTCCAGCCGACCACGGGTTCGATCCGCCGGGCGAGCCGCTGCAGACCGGCCGCGTTCTGGCTCCGCGCGCCCGCGCGCAGGTGGGACGTCCGCACCGGCCCGCCATCGGCGAGCGCCGTCACCGACGCCGCCTTCGCCGCGCGGGCGATCTGCCCCGGTCCCAGCACGAAATGCGCGGTCGCCTCCCCCGGATCGACATCCGGCGCGAGCACCCCGTCGAGATGGCTGCGCCAAAGACCCACCCGGCTCGCCGCGGGCAAGGGGAAAGCGTCCAGCTGCAACGGCGGGGTGGCGCTCCATCGGGGATCCCAGGCCCCGGTGCCGTGCACGACGAACGGGACCGCCGGATGAGCGAGCGTCTCCAGGCGCGGCGAGTCGTCGACCGGGCCCAGCACCAGCCCCGCGCCGCGCAGCAACGCCTCCCGTACCAGCGAGCCGGTGAGCTCGCCGTGCCGGGACTCCGCCTGCCATCGTGCCGCGTCGACCACCAGTGCAGGAAAGCCCGCCTCGGTCAGCGCCGCGACGCCGAGTTCTTCGGCGCCGCCGCCAGGATGCTCCCTCAGATAGACCAGCCCGACCTGCCCTCGGATCGCCCGGGCGAGCCGATCGGCACCGGCCACATCGGTGGACTTCGTGCCGAGGCGTGCGCACCCGGCGAGTTCCGGGGCGAGCCGGTCGTCGCCCAGCAGGTGGTTCACCACCCGGTCGGGCACCCGGAGCGTGCGTGACAGGAAGGGGCGTTCCTCCTCTTCCATGGCGAGCAGGCCGCAGGTGATCAGCGGAGCGTCGGCGTCGAGGCGCGCCCGGCCGGTGGCCGACGCCTCCGGGACGCCGCAGAGGCGCAAGGCCAGACCCGCCGTCGCCCGCCGACGGGTCACGTCGTCGTTGAGGTAGCCGTAGAACTGCTCGAACCGGCTGTCGAGGTCGGGCGCGAGCGCGACGAGCAGCAGTTCGACGTCGACGCCGGTGAGTCCCGCGCGTTCCGCCAGCGGGTGCAGACGGCCGCCCGGCACGGAGTCCGTGAACGGCGGGAACGGCTCGCGGTGGCCCTCCAGCAGCGCGTCGATCGTCTCGTTCGACAGGTACAGCCCACGGAACGGGTCCTCGGGGTTCGGGTCGGCGGCCCGGCGGCTCTCGACCGCGTCCCGGATCCGCTGTTCGAGCCGCGCCAGCCGCTCGAACAGGTACTCCAGGCTCATCGGGACTTCCGATGGGTGCGCGCCATCGCGACCCGGCGCTGACCTTCGACCGCCCCGCTCTCCGCCACATGGTGCCCGATCAGCCGGTCGTCGCCGGTGTCGAGTTTCAGGCCTTCCTCCGGCGGCCGTTCGGCCTGGTACACCCGTCCACTGTGGACCGGCGCGGAGATGACGACGTCCAGCGACGGTTTCAGCTCGCCGCCCAAGGCGGTCCAGACGTCGGCGAAGGCGCGGTCCTCGGGCGGCGGCAACGCGACCGTCATCGGCACCGGCAGGCCCATCTCGGCCAGCGACCCGGTGAGCGCCGACTCCGGGACGGCGTCGTGGGCGAGCAAACCGAGCAACAGGTCGGACAGCACGCGATGCTCGTCTTCCGGACGCTGTGTCCACGCGGTGACCAGATAGGACAGCTTGATGTGCCGGGGCGGCAGGTGCCGCGCCGAGACCTTGCCGAGCTGGTCGTACTCGTTGAGCAGGCCCCGCGAGCGGCGTCGAAGGTCCTCGCGTACGTCGTAGAGATAGACGTTCACCGTGGGAGCGTTGCGCCTCGCCGCCCACTCCTTGTTGGGCGCGTCGAACGCGACTTCGATCTCGCTGCCGCGCCGGGTCTCGCCTCGTACCAGCCGCCGCAGCGCCTCGTCGACCTCATGGATCACCGCGGACCTCCTCGGACGGGCGGTCATCCCACGATGATCGCGGCGGCGCCGGGCGGCCAGCCGCGCAGCGGCAGACCTTCGGGTACGCCGGACTGCCCATACGGGCAACGGGGCCATCGTCGGTTACGCTGCCGGTCGTGCCCCAAAAGACATGGTCACCCACTCCAGGGACACCCGTGGTCGAGTACCGGTCCAGTCGATGGTTGTTCATCGGCGGACTGGCCATGCTGGTCTTGTTCGGGCTGGCCGCCCTCTTCCCGGAAGCCGGGGGCTCCTCGTCGTCGCGCAGGATCAAGATGCCCGAGGAACCCGCGGCCTTCATCTTCGGCATGCTCGCGGTGGGCGGTCTGCTGACGGCGATCGGCTCGGTCCCCCACAAGATTCGCTTCGCGGCCGACGAACGTGGTCTGTGGTGGCGAGCCGGTCGTAAATCCGACCTGATCGAATGGGACGAGGTGCGTGCGGTGCGCGGCCAGGAACCGCGCCCGCGGCCCCAGGGCGACCCGAACGCGAAGGTCATCGTGTCGGCCCTGGTGTTCACCACCAAGGACCCGTTTTTCGAAAGCCGCCACGCGAAACTGTTCACGCGCCCGTCCACTCCCGGTCCGGAAGTGGAACTGAGACTGCCGAACAGCACCATCGTGCGGGAGCTGACCCAGGAGATCGCGAGAGTCCGGCCGGACCTGGTCCCCTAGCGTCGCAAGTCCGGTGTTTTCGCGTGTCTGGTCGGACGACACGCGTGATGGGATGGACGACACGCGTGTCGGCGCAGTCTTGCCGAGAGTCGTCCGTCTGGACACGCGTGTCGTCCATCGGATCACACGCGCCGTCCGTCTGGACACGCGCAACTGCACGACAGTCAGTACCTAAGTCACCCCAGCCCGAATCTCCACTCGCGGCCCGTATCCGACCCGGGCCGAAGGCTCCTTTCGCCGCATCAGACTCGGCGAAGGGAGCCTTCAGCCCACCGTCGGGCCACGAACAGCGGCGTCACCGAAGACCGGCGAACGTGATCGGACGGCCCGCGACCGGAGCCGGATCCAGGGTGCCGCCGCGGACGAAGGTCGCCCAGACAGCGCGGAGGGCCGTGCCGAAGGCGTCGACCTCCGCCCACGGGACCGTCCCGAGCATCGGGCTGTCCCGCCAGGCCTGCCGGGTGCCGAGCAGCAACGGCAGCTCCACGCAGTGGGTGGCACCGAACTCGGACCCCTCGGGCCGCCAGTCCAGGCGATACGACCAGACGCCGGCGCCGGCCCCGCGCAGCCGGTCGCCGAAATCCGCCAACGGGCCGACGTAGACCTCGTCGGTCCCGGCGGCGCAGGGGAACGCGGTCATGTCGTCGGCGTTCCAGCCGTACAGCACATCGAGGCCGCGCACGTTGTCCACGAAGGACGTCCGGTCCGCGGTGTCCACCGGAACGAACGCGGGAGCCATCGGGTCGCCGCTGAGCCGCAGGTTCGTCAGCGCGGTTTCCCTTTGCGCGGCAAGGATTTCCGTGATCCCGGCGGTACGCGGGTCGGTGCCGAGCGCGTCGGCGAACACCTGGCCGAGCTTGTCCGCCTGTCCGGGTGACCGGGTGGCGAGGCCGAGCGGCGCGCTCTGCAGGATCGCCCGCCGGAACAGGCCGCGTGCCTCGGGCAGGTCCATCAGCAGCCGGATGGAGATGCCGCCCGCCGACTGCCCGGCGACCGTCACGTTGTCCGGATCCCCGCCGTAGGCCGCGATGTTGGCCCGCACCCAGCGCAGCGCCTCCAGCTGATCGGCCAGCCCGAGGTTGCCGGGGCTTACGCCGTCCAGGTACAGGTAGCCGAGCGCGCCCAGCCGGTAGTTCACGCCGACCACCACCAGGTCGCCCTCGGCGGCCAGCGCGCCACCGTCGTACCAGTCCAGCAACCCGCCACCGCTGGAAAAACCCCCGCCGTGCAGCCACAACAGCACGGGCCTGCGCCCGGCGTCCAGGCCCGGGGTGCTGATCGTCAGGTTGAGACAGTCCTCGCCCTGCGGCAGCCGGTCGTGTGGCGGCCCCATCACCCGGTCCAATCGGGACGGTGGCTGCGGGCTGATCTCACCGCTCGACGGCGCCTGCCCCGTGACGGCGACCGGCGGCGCGAACCGTTCCGCCGTGGCGTAGCGAATCGGTCCGGTTCGGACAATCGTGGTCATACGCATCTCCCGGGTAGGATCGGCCGGTGATCTTGCCTCGCCTGCTGGACGGCCGACTGAAGTTCCGCCATCTCGTCCTGCTCGACGCGCTGGCCAGGCAGGGCACCGTGGTCGGGGCCGCCGCCGAGTTGCACGTGACGCAGCCGGTGGCGACCCGAAGTCTGCACGAACTCGAAGAGATCCTCGACGTCCGGTTGTTCGAACGCGGCCCGCGCGGCGTCACCCCGACCGTGTTCGGCGAGGCGTTCACCGGGCATGCCCGCGCGGTGCTCGCCCAGCTCGAACAGGCCGGACGGCACGTCGCCGAACTCGCCGACGCGGAGCGCGGCACGGTCGTGGTCGGCACCCATCTCGCGGGGTCGAACATGTTGCTGCCACGCGCCATCGCGGCGATCAAGACCGAGCGGCCGTACCTGACGATCGTGGTCCGGGAAGGTTCTCCCGAAGCATTGCTGGTGGAGCTGGAAGCGGGCCGGGTCGACCTGATCATCGGCAGGCTGACGGCGCCGTCGGACGAGCGGATCGAGCGGCGCAAGCTGTACGACGAGTCGGTGGATCTGGTGGTGCGCACCGCGCATCCGCTGGCGGGCGCGACCGATGTCGCGCTGGCCGACCTCGCGGAGTACCCGTGGATCCTCCCCGGCGCGGAGACCGCGCTGCGCCGCGAGCTGGAACAGTTGTTCACCCGCAACGATTTCCCGCTGCCGGCGAACCGGGTGGAGACCACGTCGTTCCTCACCGTGCGGCAGCTGCTGCTGGAGACCGACGTGATCGCCGCGTTGCCGAGCCTGATCACCAAGGACGACCCGAGGATCACCAGGATCGCGCTGGCGCTGGAACCCATCGGGCACAGTGTCGGGCTCACCCTGCCCGCCCAGCGCACGCTCAGCCCGTCGGTGGACGCGCTGATCCGCAGCCTCACCGACGTCGCCTCCGGAATGTCGCATTAGGACAGGAACCGCTCGGCGTTTTCGCGGGTGATCAGCCGCCGCTCGGGTTCGGTCAGGAAACCGCTCTTGCGCACCACCTCGCCGACCGGGCGTTCGCCGAGCGGGTACGGGTAGTCGCTGCCGACCATCACCCGCTCGGCGCCGAGGGTGTCCATGAGCAGCCGCAGCGCCCGCTCGTCGAAGACCACCGAATCGACGTGGAACCGGTCGAGATAGTGCGACGGCGGGAACTCCGAGGTGCCGATGACGTCGTTCCGCCGGTGCCAGGCGTTCTCCATCCGGCCGAGCCAGAACGCGAAAGACCCGCCACCGTGCGCGAAACAGATTTTCAGGCTCGGGTCGATCCGGTCGAAGACGCCGCCGAGCACCAGCGCCAGGATCGACAGATGCGTTTCCGCGGGCATCGCGGTCAGCCACCGCGCCATCCACCGGTCCAGCCGGGGCGAACCGTCCATGTCCCACGGGTGCACGAACACCGGGACCCCGAGCGACGCGCAGTGCTGCAGGAAGGTCTCCACCCCGGCGCTGTCCAGATCGCGGTCGCCGACGTGGTTGCCGATCTCCACTCCCCGATGCCCCGCGGCCAGGCAGCGTTCCAGCTCACGGCAGGCGGCGTCGGTGTCCTGCAACGGAACCTGGCAGAACGGGATCAGCCGGTCCGGCGCCGGAGCGACGATCTCCAGCGCCAGGTCGTTGAAGATCCGCGCGATCCGCGCCGCCTGCTCGCCGGTCCGGCCGTAGTTGAAGAACGCGGGCGTCGGGGAGACCACCTGGGCGTGCACGCCGTCTGCGTCCATGTCCAGCAGCCTGGTCTCCGCGTGCCAGCAGTCCGCTCCGATCCGGCGGAACTCCTTGTCCCCCATCATGATCATCGCCTCGGACTCGGTCTCCACGCGCAGCCACGGCGCGTCGGGCCCGGCGTCCGCGCGCAGATCCGGCCAGCCGTTCGGCACGTAGTGCGTGTGGATGTCGATCAGGCCGGTCATCTCAGCCCTTTCCGGGGTGGAGGGCGCCGCAGTTTCCGCAGGTGCGGGCCTGTTCGTCGCCGTAGAACGCGGTGAAGACCGGTGGCAGGTCCTCGACGATGTCGCGCACCTGGAGTTCCACCTCGTGCACCAGCGCGGCGCATTCGAGGCAGTACCACTGGAACTTCTCCAGCGTGCCCTCCTCGCGGACGCGCTCGATGACCAGGCCGATCGAGTCCGCCTCCGGGCGCTGCGGCGAATGCGGGATGTCTCCCGGCAACAGCCAGGTGTCGCCTTCGGAGATGCGGACGGTCTTCCGGCCTTCGTCGGTCATGATGTTCACGTGCATGTTCCCCTTGAGCTGGTAGAACCATTCCTCGTAGGGGTCGACGTGGAAATCGGTGCGCTGGTTCGGCCCGCCGACGATCTGCACGATGAAATCGTTGCCGAGCGCCATGGTCCGGTTGTTCACCGGCGGCTTGAGCAGATGCTCGTGCTCGGCGATCCAGGCCTGGAAATTGACGACTTCGGGAATGCCGGTCATCGGGGGGCCTCCATGTCTTTCGGTAGGTGGGCGATCGCCTGGATTTCGATCAGCAGATGCGGATGCGGCAGCTGATGCACCGCGACCGTGGTGCGGGCGGGGCCGGTTTCGTCGAAGTATTCGCCGTAGATCTCGTTGTAGCCACCGAAATCGTTCATCGAAACCAGGAAGGTGGTGATCTGCGTGATGTCGGCGAGATCGGCGCCGACATCACGCAGGATGCCGCGGATGTTCTCGATCACCGCGCGGGTCTGCGCGCGGATGTCGAGATTCGTGGTGCCGAGTTCGTCCACCTCGACGCCCTCGAACGTGTTGTCGGGACGCCGGGAACTCGTCCCGGACACGAAGATCAGGTCTCCCGCGACCTTCACATGCGGGAACCGGCCCCTCGGCTTGGCCAGTCCGGAGATCACCCGCCCGTTCATGCCAGCCCCCGCACCGAAACCCGGCCCAGCCCGGCGATGTCCGCTTCGGCGACGCCAGGCGCGAACGGCACCGCCTCGGTCGCGGCCCCGGCCAGCACCACCTGCCCTGCCCGCAGCGGGATGGCCCGCTTCCGGCACAGCTCGACCAGCGCGTGCAGCGCGCGCACCGGATCGCCGAGGATCGCCGCCGTCGAGCCGATCACCTCACGGTCTCCGGAGCGCAGTCGCACCGCCCGGTCCGCCGCCTCGCCGAACGCGCGCCACGCGCCGAGCACGTATCCGGCTGCCGAGGTGTTGTCCGCGACGACATCGGTGTGGGTGAACCGGAAATCCCGGTACCGCGAGTCGATGATCTCGATCGCCGGAGCCATCGCGTCCACGGCGGACTCCACGTCGAACGCGGGGTCGTCGAGGTCGACATCGTGAGCCAGCCGGTACGCGATTTCGGGCTCCACCTTCGGATGGATGAAGCGCGCCAGCGAGACTTCGCCGCCATCGGCGACCCGCATCGCGTCGGTGAGCCTGCCGGCGATCACCTCGGACACGCCCATCTGCGCCATCTTCGCCTCGCTGGTCAGCCCCAGCTTGACCCCGAGCACCCGCTCGCCACGGGTTTCGCGGCGGGCCACCAGCGCGGCCTGGATCGCATACGCTTCGGCGATGTCCAGCTCGTGGTCGTCGGCGAGGCTCGCGGTGTCCGCGCACGTCGTCTGCGCGAGGTCCAGCCGATCGGCGAGCGCCGAGATCTCCGCGACGGCCATCATGTGCCGCTCCGTACCAGGTCGAGTGCGATGTCCACGATCATGTCCTCCTGCCCGCCGACCAGCTCGCGCCTGCCGGCCTCGGTGAGAATCCGCCGGGTGTCCAGTCCGTACCGGGCGGCCGCGCGTTCGGCGTGCAGCAGGAAACTCGAGTACACGCCCGCGTAGCCGAGGGTCAGCGTCTCCCGGTCCACCCGCACCGGCCGGTCCCGCAGCGGGCGGATCAGGTCGTCCGCCGCGTCCTGCACCGCGAAGAGGTCCGCGCCGTGCTCCCAGCCGAGCAGATCGGCGACCGCGACGAACGGCTCGGCCGGGCAGTTCCCCGCCCCCGCGCCCTGGCCGGCCAGCGCGACGTCCACGCGGTACGCGCCGTGCTCGACCGCGGTCACGCTGTTCGCCACCGAAAGGGAAAGGTTCTCGTGCGCGTGGATGCCGATCTCGGTCCGCGCGTCGAGCACCTGCCGGTACGCGTCGATCCGCTCGGCGACCCCGTTCATCGTCAATCTGCCGCCGGAATCGGTGACATACACGCAATGCGCGCCGTAGGACTCCATGAGCCTGGCCTGCTCGGCGAGCGCGGACGGCGTGGAAAGGTGGCTCATCATCAGGAATCCGGACACGTCCATGCCCTGTTCGCGGGCCCAGGCGATGTGTTGCGCGGCCACGTCGGCCTCGGTGCAGTGAGTCGCGACTCGCACGCTGCGCACGCCGAGGTCACGGGCGCGGCGCAGCTGTCCGATGGTCCCGATTCCGGGCAGCAGCAACGTGGTCAGTGTCGCGTTCTCGATCACCTCGGCGGCCGCGGTGATCCACTCCTCGTCGGTGTGCGCGCCGAATCCGTACGTCGCGCTGGACCCGCCGAGCCCGTCGCCGTGCGCGACCTCGATCGCCGCCACCCCGGCCTTGTCCACGGCGGATACGATCCGCCGGACCTGGTCCACGGTGTACGCGTGCCCCATCGCGTGCATGCCGTCGCGCAGGGTCACGTCCTGCAGATAGACCTTCATCCGAGCCACCCCCTCGATACGGCGATCCGCTCGGCCGTGCGCAGCGCCGCCGAGGTCATGATGTCCAGATTTCCCGCGTAGTCCGGCAGATAGTGGGCCGCGCCGAGTACTTCGAGGAATACCGAGACCTTGAGCCCGGAGAGCTCCCGGCCGAGTTCGGGCACCCATTGCCGGTGCAGCGGGTCGAACTGCACTTCCTGCTTCAGCGTGTAGCCCGGCACGTACTCGCGCACCCGTTCGGCCATTAGCCGCACCGACGCCGCGATCTTCTCCCGGTCCGGCTCGCCCTCGACGAGGCAGTACACCGTGTCCCGCATGATCATCGGCGGATCGGCCGGGTTCAGCACGATGATCGCCTTACCCGTCCCGGCGCCGCCGACCTCGCGGATCGCGGCCGCGGTGGTCTCGGTGAACTCGTCGATGTTCGCCCTGGTGCCGGGCCCCGCCGAACGGGACGAGATCGACGCGACGATCTCCGCGTACGCGACCGGCGCGACCGAGGAAACCGCGGCGACCATCGGGATCGTGGCCTGTCCACCGCAGGTCACCATGTTCACGTTCGGCGCCGAGAGGTGCTCGTCGAGGTTCACCGGCGGCACCACGAACGGGCCGGCCGCGGCCGGGGTCAGGTCGATCATCAGCTTGCCGTGCGCCTCGGCCACCTCCGCGTGCCGCCGGTGCGCGCCGGCCGAGGTCGCGTCGAAGATCACCCGCACGTTGGCGAATTCCGGCAGTCCGACAAGGCCGTCGATGCCGCCGTGGGTAGTGGCCACCTTGAGCCTGGCGGCCCTGGCCAGCCCGTCCGAGGCCGGGTCGATGCCCGCCATCGCGGCCATCCGCAGCGTCTTCGACAACCGCAGCACCTTGATCATCAGGTCGGTGCCGATATTGCCGGAGCCGATGACGGCGACCGGAACCGTCGCCGTCACAGCCGCACGCACACATTCGTCGGCTCGGTGTAGAAGTGCAGCGAAGACGCGCCGCCCTCCCGGCCGATCCCGGAAAGCCCCATCCCGCCGAACGGCGAGCGCAGGTCGCGCAGGAACCAGGTGTTCACCCACGACATGCCGACGTGCATCGCCTGCGCCACCCGGTGTCCCCGGCGCAGGTCCTCGGTCCACACCGAGGCCGCCAGCCCGTATTCGGTGTCGTTGGCCAGCGCGATCGCCTCTTCCTCGGTGTCGAACGGGATCAGCGCGGCCACCGGGCCGAAGATCTCCTCCCGCACCGGCCGGTCCTCGTTGGTCAAGCCGGTCCACAGCGTCGGCTCCAGCCACGAGCCGCCGTCGAGTTCCGGCCCGAGCTCCGGGATTCCGCCGCCGGTCAGGGTTTTGGCGCCGGCCTGCTCGGCCAGCGCGAGGTAGTCCAGCACCTTGCGCCGGTGCTCCGGCGAGATCAGCGGACCGGTGGTGGTCCGCTCCGCCGCCGGGTCGCCGAGGCGCAGCCCGCGGGCCCGCTCCACCAGCCCGGCAGCGACGTCCTCGAACACCGGGCGCTGCACGTACACCCGCTCGGTGCACAGGCACACCTGCCCGGTGTTCGCGAACACCGACCGGGTCAGCCCGGCCAGCGTCTCGCCGAGATCGGCGTCCTCGAACACGATGGCGGCGTTCTTCCCGCCGAGTTCGAACGACACCGGCCGCACCCGGGGCGCGACCGTGCGCATCACCTGGGTCCCGGTGGCCGACGAGCCGGTGAACGTCACCCCGTCGATGCCGGGATGCTCGGTCAGGTACTGCCCCGCCGAATCGCCGCCGAACCCGTGCACCACGTTGTAGGCGCCCGCGGGCAGCCCTGCCTCGGCCAGCACCTCGGCCAGCAGGGTCGCGGTGGACGGGGTCTGGTCGCTCGGCTTGACCACGACCGCGTTGCCGCAGCCGAGCGCGGGCGCGACCTTCCAGGTCAGCAACAGCAGCGGCAGGTTCCACGGCACGATCACCGCGACCACGCCGAGCGGTTTGCGCACCGCGTAGTTCAGCGCCTGCGCCCCGCCCGGCAGATCGGTGACGAACGATTCCTGGCCGGCGGCCGCGATCACGTCGGCGAACGTGCGGAAGTTCGCCACCGCGCGGGCCACGTCGAGTTCGCGGGCCTGGGTGACCGGCTTTCCGGTGTCCGCGACCTCGGCCGCGACGAACTCCTCGAACCGGGCCTCGATCCCGTCGGCCGCCCGGCGCAGCAACGCCGTCCGCTCCCGCACCGGGGTGTCCGCCCAACCGTTGTGCAACGCGGCGCGGGCTCCGGTGACCGCGCGGTGCACCAGCGCGCGGTCCGCCTCGTGCACCCGGGCGAACTCCGCGCCGGTCGCCGGATCGACCGCCGGGAACCCCGGCCCGTCCGGCTCGGCGAACTCACCGTCCACGAAGTTGCGGATCCACCGCACTGACTGCGTCATGCCGTCCACTGTGGTCCGCCGGGCCCATGCGGAACAAATGCGTATCCGTGCCCCTGCTATCGCTGAATGGACATATCGCAGGGTCAGGCGTTCGCCCGCCGAAGACGTTCGGCCGCCTGCGCGCGAAGGGCGTCGTTGACGCTGGGAGGCTTGCCGTGCAGGGCTTCCCAGCGGACGTCGTGCGCCGCCGTCCACAGGCTGGCCGCCCACGCGACCTCCTGTTCCTCCTCGGTGAACCGGCGCCCACGATGCTCCTGGTAGGCCGTCAGGAACGCGGCGGAACTCTCGATCGGCGGCAGCCTGGCCGGCCCGGTCTTGGGGAACACGCCGCTCGCTCCGCCCACCAGCGCCGCCTCCGGCTGCCAGGCGAGACTGTCCCAGTCGTGCACCGACCACACGTCCGTGCCGTGCCAGCAGAGGTTCTGCGCCTCGAAGTCGGCGTGGCCCAGCACGCACGGCAGATCCGCGACCAGCAGCCGCTCGCGCACCCGGCGCGCCGTGTCGACGACGTACGCGGGCACCGCGCTCTGATCGAGTTCGTCGAGGGACGCGATCGACGGCCACACCCCGGGATCCCGGTGATCCCACCGCGACCAGCGCGGATTCGGCAACGGCGGCGGGACGGCCAAGCCGGCGAGCCCGGCCATCAGCCGGGCGAACACCTCCGCGTAGCGCACGGCGACGTCCGGCGAATCGCCGGGCAGCAACTCGCCGCCCGGGCGGAACTCCTCGGCGTGCACGGCCAGCGCGCCGACGCGGACCGGGGGCGTGAGCGGCCGCGGGCACGGGAACCCGTTGTCCGCCAACCAAGTCTGCGCGGCGACACAGGACGCGGCGCGCCCGTCGTCTTCGCGCGCCTTCACCACCACGTCTTGTCCGCCTGCCAGCCGCAGGCCGAACACCGTCGACATCGACCGCAGTTCGAACCGGACGCGGACCGGCTCGGCTCCCAGTTGCTCCGCACACCAGACCGGCAGCCAGTCGGGTAGATCATCCAATGTCACGGAAGGGGACTGTGCCAGGTTCGCCGCCCTCCCGCGCCCATGTTTGCGCGTGAAGGCCCCCTTCCCTCGGCTGAGCCGAGGGAAGGGGGCCTTCACGCGCAACGGGAGGCGACCTCGCCCCGATAAGGTCCGGCGGCAGACAACCGCTCCAGCGCTCGTGCCGCGAAAGCCACTCAGTGTCAGGGTGGTTGCGCTGTTCGTGTGAGTGGTTAGGGTCCGGACTTGGTCGCGTGGTGACTCAGAAAGCCACTGCCTTGCTGGCTTGTGAAAGAACTGTCCAGCGTGATCAAGGTCCGGGC
>NZ_QHJI01000024.1:0-16827 GCF_003947535.1 Amycolatopsis sp. WAC 04169
CGAACCTGATCCCAAAACCCCACCCGCACCGACCGCGGCAACCACCGAAACACCCGCACAACCCCGCCCCTTCCCGCAGACGGTGTTGCAAGCACCCCATGACTCCGAGAGGCCTTCACGGACTTCGGCACCCGGCAGGGGCACCTTTGCCTTACCCCTCAATAGAACGTCACTTGCCACTCACGACCACCTGGAGCGACCTGGCGGAGGAGGTGTCGGGATCGCGCTGTTCCGGTGGCCAGGGCATTTCGCGACGCGTGCTGCCGCCGGGACCGCTGGGTCGGGTCCGTTGAGGCGGGGTGGTCGTGATGCGAAAGCCACGTTCACAACCTTCAACGTTGCGAAAGTGGCTTTCGCGACACCACCGAGCCTCCGCCACCCAGTACCCCTCCAGCGGCGACCCTCAAACAGTCGTCATGGACCTGCCGGACCGCGGCAAGGCAGGCTCGCGGGTCCGCCGCGTGGAACGCCCGTTTTGGCTCAGCGACGCCCTGTTCCAGAATCCTGTGATGACACAGCACGTTCCGGGGCCAAGCGGACGACGACCGGGCTCGGAACGCCCAGCGTCCGCGAGAGAGGTGTCGATGCGTACCGAATCCGGAGCTGCCGAGGCTGAGACAGAGGCGGGTTACGCAGTACTGAGCCAGGAACTACACGATGGGGACAGGATCCTCCGCTGCCCTGCGACCGAACTGCTCCGTGGATCGCTCCGTCGTGCCGGTGTCCCGGTCCAGGAGCTTTCTCGGCTCGACACCGCCGACCAGGCGCTGACCATCGTCAGCGAGCCCGTCGACGGCAAGGAGGACATCGCGGTCTTCGCCGGTGCCTCCGCCGCCCACCACGACACGGTCAGCCGGGTCGTGGCCGCCTGGAGCGCGGTCACCGCGCCCCGCCGGATGTTGCTGGCTTCCCCTCGGTCCTTCTGCGCGGGAGTCGAAAGGGCGATCGAGATAGTCGAAAGAGTCCTCGAGGATCGGCGAACCCCTGTCTACGTCAGGAAACAGATCGTCCACAACGCACACGTCGTCGACGACCTGGCTAGCCGGGGAGCGAAGTTCGTCGACGAACTCGACGAAGTGCCCGACGGGGCCACCGTGGTCTTCTCCGCCCATGGCGTCTCCCCCGCCGTACGGCAGGAAGCCCAGCGGCGCGGTCTCGAAGTGATCGACGGCAGCTGTCCGCTGGTGACGAAGGTGCATTCCGAGGCCAAGAGGTTCGCGGCACGCGGTGACACGATCGTCCTGATCGGTCACGCGGGGCACGAAGAGGTCGAGGGCACCATGGGCGAGGCACCGGACGCCACCGTCCTCGTCGAGACCCCGGCCGACGTCGCCGATCTCGACCTGCCGGATCCGGAGCGGATCTCCTACCTGACGCAGACGACGCTCGGCGTCGACGAGACCGCGGACGTCGTCAAGGCCCTGCGCGCGAAGTTCCCCGCGCTGCGCGAGCCGCCGACCGAAGACATCTGTTATGCCACCACGAACCGGCAGAACGCGGTGAAGGCGATCATGGCCGAGGCCGACCTGGTCCTGGTCGTCGGATCCCCGAACTCGTCGAACTCCGTGCGACTGGCCGAAATCCCCGGCCGCGCGGGCACGTCCGCGCACCTCATCGGTGATACCGCCGACATCCGGCCCGAATGGCTGGCGGGGGTACACACGGTCGGAGTGACCTCCGGCGCCTCCACTCCGCCGGGACTGGTCGACCAGGTCGTGGCCGCGCTGGGTGGCCTCGGCGAGGTCACCGTCGAAGAACGTGCCGTCACTCGCGAGACAGTCCACTTCGGACTGCCCGCGGTCATCCGGCGGCAGACCGGCTGACTATTCATGGGAAGAGGTGAACTCGCGTGACCCGATCCTTTCCGGGCCTCTCGGAGCTCAAGGAGCTCGACCACGATCGCCTGTCCGGGCTGGCCGAGGAGATCAGGACGTTCCTGGTCCGGGAGGTGAGCCGCACGGGCGGCCATCTCGGCCCGAACCTCGGGGTCGTCGAGCTCACGCTGGCGGTGCACCGCGTGTTCGACTCGCCGAGGGACAAGATCGTCTTCGACACCGGCCACCAGTCCTACGTACACAAGATCCTCACCGGACGCGCGGTCGACTTCGGCACCCTGCGCAAGGCCGGTGGTATCGCCGGGTATCCGCAGAACTCCGAATCCGTCCACGATCTTGTCGAGAACTCGCACGCCTCGACCGCACTGTCCTATGTGGATGGTCTGGCCAAGTCGTTCCGGTTGCGGGGCGAGAACGACCGGACAGCGGTCGCCGTGGTCGGCGACGGCGCCTTGACCGGCGGCCTCGCCTGGGAGGCACTGAACAATCTCGGCGCCGGCGGCTCCCCCGTCGTGGTGGTCCTGAACGACAACGGCCGCTCCTACGCGCCCACGGCCGGCGGCCTCGCCGAACACCTCGCCTCCCTTCGCTCGGGTGACGGCGACGGGACCAATCTCTTCGAACTCCTCGGTTTCGGTTACGTCGGCCCGATCGACGGGCACGACACGGCGGCGGTGGAAGAGGCGCTCCGTGAGGCCGCCGCTCGGCGCGCGCCGACCGTCGTGCACTGTGTGACGGAGAAGGGGCACGGGTACGTCCACGCCGAAAACGACGACGCGGACCGTATGCACGCCGTCGGTGCGATGGATCCGGAGACCGGCGAACAGAAGCCCGGGTCCGGCCGAAGCTGGACCAGCCTGTTCGGTGACGTCATCGCCGAGATCGGCGCCGAGCACGAAGACGTGGTCGCGATGACCGCCGCCATGCTGCTGCCCGTCGGGCTCGGCCGGTTCGCCCGGGAGTTCCCGGAGCGGGTCATCGACGTCGGAATCGCCGAGCAGCACGCGGTGACGTCGGCCGCCGGTCTCGCGATGGGCGGGAGCCACCCGGTAGTCTGCGTGTACGCGACCTTCTTCAACCGCGCGTTCGATCAGGCGCTGATGGACGTCGCTCTGCACGGCCTGCCGGTCACGTTCGTCCTGGACCGCGCCGGGGTCACCGGCCCCGACGGCCCGAGCCATCACGGGATGTGGGATCTGGCCCTGCTCGGTCGCATACCCGGCATGCGTGTCGCGGCCCCGCGGGACGCCGACCAGCTCTCGCTGTTGCTCCGCGAAGCGGTCGCGGTGTCCACCGGCCCGACAGCGGTGCGTTTTCCCAAGGCGACCGCGGGACCCGCGATCCCAGCCATGCAACGGATGGACGGTGTCGACCTGCTGCGCCGCAGCCCCGGCATGCCATTGGACGTCCTGATCGTCGCCGCCGGGGCCACCGCCGCCGCGGCGCTGGAAGCCGCTGAACTCCTGGAAAGCGAAGGACTCGGCGTGACCGTCGTGGACCCCCGCTGGATCCTGCCGGTCAATCCGGTGCTCGTGCACTTCGCGGCGCGGCACCGGCTCGTGGTGACGGTCGAGGACGGCGTCCGCGGTGGAGGGATGGGTTCCGCCCTGCGCGAGGCCGTTTCGGACACCCGGGTCACGACTCCGGTGGTGACTCTGGGGCTGCCCAAGTCTTTCCTCGCCCACGGCGACCGTGCCACCATCCTTCGCGCGTGCGGGCTCGACGGCACGTCGATCGCGCGGGTGGCGTCGGCGTCCATACCGGCACTTCCCGAGGGCGCTCCCACCTCGGCGGAGGTCACTCGATGACCGTCGCCCTTGGTATGCCGACGCTTCCTCCTCCCGTCCTCTCCGAGCGTCGCAAGACCCGACAGCTGCAGGTCGGGCCGGTCGGCGTCGGCAGCGAGCACCCGATCTCGGTGCAGTCGATGACCACCACGCTCACCTCCGACGTCAACGCGACCCTCCAGCAGATCGCCGAGCTGACCGCTGCGGGCTGTGACATCGTCCGCGTCGCGTGCCCCTCGGCCGACGACGCCGAGGCGCTGCCCGCGATCGCCAGGAAGTCGCAGATCCCGGTGATCGCCGACATCCACTTCCAGCCCAAGTACGTCTTCGCCGCGATCGAAGCCGGGTGCGCGGCGGTCCGGGTGAACCCGGGCAACATCCGCAAGTTCGACGACCAGGTCAAAGAGATCGCCCGCGCGGCGAAGGACCACGGCACCCCGATCCGGATCGGCGTCAACGCGGGCTCGCTCGACAAGCGGATCATGGACAAGTACGGCAAAGCCACCCCCGAAGCGCTGGCCGAGTCCGCGCTGTGGGAGGCGTCGCTGTTCGCCGAGCACGACTTCCACGACGTCAAGATCTCCGTGAAGCACAACGACCCGGTGGTCATGGTGCGCGCGTACGAGATCCTCGCCGAGCAGTGCGACTACCCGCTGCACCTCGGTGTCACCGAAGCCGGGCCCGCGTTCCAGGGCACCATCAAATCGGCCGTGGCCTTCGGCGCGCTGCTGCGCCAGGGCATCGGCGACACCATCCGCGTGTCGCTCTCGGCGCCGCCGGTGGAAGAGGTCAAGGTCGGCATCCAGATCCTGCAATCTTTGAACCTCAAGGAACGCAAACTCGAAATCGTGTCCTGCCCCTCGTGCGGCCGCGCGCAGGTGGACGTCTACACGCTCGCCGAGCAGGTCACCGCCGGCCTGGAGGGCATGGAGGTCCCGCTGCGCGTCGCGGTCATGGGCTGCGTCGTCAACGGCCCCGGCGAAGCGCGCGAGGCCGACCTCGGCGTCGCGTCGGGTAACGGCAAGGGCCAGATCTTCGTCAAGGGCGAGGTCATCAAGACCGTGCCCGAGCACGCGATCGTCGAGACACTGATCGAAGAGGCCATGCGCATCGCCGAGGAGTCGGGCCAGACGATCGGCGAAGGCGAGCCCACCGTCACCGTCGGCTGACTGGTACCGCTGCCCGAAACGGCGCGATCCTTCGACGTTTGCACATCGATTCTCTCAGCTCTTGTCTTCCGTTCAACGCGCATGAAAGCTGGGAGACAACACCAGCGAGCCGCGGTCTCAGGGGGACGAACGTCAGGCGGGACTTCCCGATCGGCTCGGGACAGCACGGCGACCGGCCGACCCGATCGTGAGAAAGCGCTGTCCATCGCCAAGAACACCACATCCACGTGCAGTGAAAACAGACGATGGAGGAGTTCCGTGTCGACCCTCTCTCCGGACCGGCTTCCCCGGCATCTCGCGATCATCGTGGACGGCAACGGCCGATGGGCCAATCAGCACGGGCTGACCCGCACCGCCGGGCACCGCGCCGCCCTGCCGTCCATGTTCGTCATCGTCAACACGGCGATCGATCTGGGGCTGCGCAACCTCTCGCTCTACCTTTTCTCCAGTGAGAACTGGAAAAGGGAACCGGCCGAGATCGCCACGATCATGGAGATCATGACCAACGCGATCAACGGCTACATGCCGTTCTTCGAGACACGTGGCGTCCGGATCCGTTGGAGCGGAAGGGAAATCGAAGGATTTCCCGAACTCACCGAGACCTTGCGAAGCTGGCAAGAACGCACCTCGGAGCACACGGGATTGACCCTCAACCTCTGCGTCAACTACGGCGGGCGGCAGGAGATCGTCAACGCGGTGCGCCGCTTGTCCGACGACATCGTGGCGGGTGAGCTTTCCCCCGAGGACATCGACGAAGACGCGATCATCTCGCGCCTTTACCAGCCGGACCTCCCACCGGTGGATCTGCTGATCCGCACCTCCGGCGAGAAACGCATCAGCAACCTCCTGCTGTGGCAGAGCGCCTACGCGGAACTGCACTTCCCCGACCGGCTTTGGCCCGACTTCACGCAGACGGACCTGATCGAGGCGGTGGAGACCTACGCCGATCGCGATCGGCGCTTCGGCGGAGCGGTCGACCAGCACCCCGGCGAAGACACCACCCCTGCCGGCACCGTCGAGCACCGGCCTGTCCCGAGGGCTGCGGAACCCATCGCCCCGACGGGGAAGCGGGTGGCGATCCTCGGCGCGGGAATAGCCGGTCTGTCCGCCGCCCTCGAACTGGCCGAGCGAGGCTACGCGGTGACCGTCTACGAGCGCCACGAACTCGGTGGCAAGGCCCGGAGCATCCCCGCCCCCGGGAGCGGTCTTCCGGGCGAACACGGGTTCCGCTTCTTTCCCGGCTTCTACCAGAACCTGACCGACACCATGCGGCGGATTCCTTTCCCCGGCAACCAGAACGGGACCTGGGACAACCTGGTGGACACGTCGGCGTACCTCGGCGCCCGGGCCGACGGCACCCCCGACGCCATGATCCCCTTCCTCCCCGACTCCCCCTTGCCGCCCGCGGTCTATTCGTTCACCCCGGACACCGCGACCGCCATCATCTCCTACCTCGCGAGCACGATTTCCCATGTACCGGAGGACGAAGCGCTCTTCGGCGCACGCAAGTTCCTGGCGTACTGGGCAAGCTGCGACGAACGACGTCTCGGCCAGTGGGACAAGATCTCCTGGAACGACTTCCTCAACGCCGACAAGATGTCGGTGCAGTTCCAGCGCTCGTTCGCCGACGGCATGATCCGCAACCTGGCGGCGATCAAATCGGACGAGGCGAGCACGCATTCGGTCGGCCTGGTCTCGGAAGCGACCATCTGGAGCGCACTCGGCCGGGGCAACGAACCGGGCGGCACGGTCGACCGCGTCCTGAACGGATCCACCGACGAGAAACTCCTCTCACCGTGGATCGACCACCTGCGAAATCTGGGCGTGGAGTTCAAGGTGGGCTGGAGTGCCGAGGCGCTCAGAGTCTCGGACGGCCGGGTCACCGCGCTGACGCTGCGGGACGATCAAGGAGGCGATCACATCACCTCCTACGACCACGTCGTTTCCGCGATCCCCGTGGAACGCTTCACCCGGCTGTTGAGCCGTGACGTCCTCGACGCCGCCCCGGAACTGGCCCGCACCCGCCGGCTGCGCACGGACTGGATGAACGGCCTGATGTTCTATCTCAAGGAAGAACTGCCGCTCGTGCACGGTCACGTCAACTACGTGGACTCGCCGTGGGCGATCACGTCCATCAGCCAGGCGCAGTTCTGGACCCGCCCGTTTTCCGAGTACCACGACCACACGGTCAAGGAGTGCCTGTCCGGGATCATCTCCGACTGGTTCAAACCGGGCACCTTCAACGGCAAGGCGGCCAAAGACTGCACGCCCGAGGAGATCGCGAAGGAAGCGTGGGAGCAGATCAAGGCCCACCTGAACACGGAAGGCCGGACGGTCCTTCGTGACGACATGCTGCATTCGTGGTTCCTCGATCCGGCCATCGTCGCGCCAGGGACCCCCGACGTCGCCAACGACAGCCCGTTGTTCATCCAGAGCCCGGGCTCGTGGGACGACCGGCCCGAATCCCGGACCTCGATCGCCAACCTGTTCCTGGCCGGCGACTGGGTGCGGACCAACATCAACGTCACCACCATGGAGGGCGCGAACGAAGGCGCCCGCCAGGCCGTCAATGCCTTGCTCGACGCCGACGGCTCCGCGGCTCCGCGATGCACGCTCGGGGAGCTTCACGTCGCCCCCGATTTCGCCGCGCTCAAGGAAGCCGACCGCGAACGGTATCGACAGGGCCTGCCGCACGCACTCGACCCGGAACAGCTCGCCCCCTTCGCCCAAGAGGTGCGTGCCGGATGACCACGAGCCACGTACCGGCCGAACCCGCGGCGGTCCGGCCCCTGGTCCGGACCGCACCGCCCGGCCCGGGCTCGGTCAGCTGGGACCTGGTGGGCCGCTGGGCCATCCTGGCCATGAGCCTCCGGCTCATCGTGCTGCAGACCGCCCATCCCGTGGTCGGCGCGGGGGTCGACGGGTACTCGGATTTCCGGTCCGAGGGCGTGAGCCGGTTCTTCCACACCGTGCGGTCGCTGCAACGGCTCGTCTACAGTCCGCTCATCCAGTCGAGCGCGGAGGCGAGGAGGCTGCGGGCGGTCCACCGGCCGATCCACGGCGTCGACGGTCAGGGACGCGAGTACCGCGGCTTGGACCCGAACGCCTACGCCTGGGTGCACGCCACACTTTTCGAAGCCGCGGTCGCGCTGGGCGAACTGTCCGGTGCGCCGCTCGGCGAAGACGAGCAGGAACGCTTCTACGGCGAGTGGCGCGCGCTCGGTGCGGTGATGGGCCTGCGCCGGAAAGACCTGCCGGAAACCGTCGCTGGGTTCCGGGAGTACTTCCGGGAGACCGTCGAGAACCGGCTCGAGGTCAACGACGTCGTCCGCGACCTGCTCGACCCGGCGGCCATCCGCCCCCTGCCACCACCCCACGTGCCAGGGTTCCTGTGGGACCGGGTGTGGCCGCCCTTCCGGCGGCTGGCGGTCGGCCTCACGATCCCGACTCTCCCCGAAAGCTACCTCCGTCGCCTGGGCATCACGGTCACCGAAGCGGATCGTCGCCACACTCAGCGGTTCTTCGCCGGGCTCGGGGCCCTGGTGAACCTCCTCCCCGAAAGCCGGCGCTACCTCCCCTTCGCCGCCGAAGCGAGGCGATCCACCAAAGGGAGCCACGTTCCTGCCTCCCGGCGAGCCGTTCGTGAAAGGTTCTCCCCTCATCACGACGGAGCCGGCTCTTGCCCCCATCTGAGCGCCGGATCGTGACCTAGGCTCGCGGTGAATCCCTCTCCTACGGAGTCACCGATGAAGCTTCCCGGGAATGTGGCCGCACGCGCGATCGCGGCTTTCGCCGTGGCGGGAACCGTGACGGGCGCCGCCGCTTCACCTGCTTCAGCCGCGGCAGGAACGCTGACCGTGTGTTCGCAGGGCAGCTACTCGTCCTATGTGACTTTCGTGGCGCGCGGCGTCGCCACCGCGACCGTCGACCCGGGCGGCTGCGCCGACTTCGCCGGGTTCACCGGTGACGAAGCCGAACCGATCGAGGTCTACGGAATCAGTGGTTCCGCCGCCTTCCGGGTCGCCGAAGGCGGTTACCGGGGCAGCCAGGGCGGAAAGGTCGTCACCTACGGCAAACCCGGCGACGCCTGGGCGGTGACACCCGATGTCGGGGAGAACGCGGACTCCGATGACGACTCCTGACGACCGGTCCACCGGGACCGAAGAACTGGTGGTCTTGCTGGACGAGCGGTTCCAGCCCCGTGCCACCGCCCCCAAAAGCACGGTCCACACGACCGACACTCCCTTGCATCTCGCCTTTTCCTGCTATGTCTTCGACGAGGCGGGCGACGTCCTCGTCACCCGGCGCGCGCTGGAAAAGAAGACTTGGCCGGGGGTGTGGACGAACTCGTTCTGCGGCCATCCGGCGCCCGGTGAGGACATGGCGGACGCGGTCGTGCGACGCGGCGGGCAGGAACTGGGCATGGCGATCGGCCGGCTCACCAAGGTCCTCCCCCGCTTCCGTTACCAGGCTGTCGATGTCAGCGGCATCAAGGAGAACGAGTTCTGTCCGGTCTGGACGGCGATCGCCGACGGCGGGGCCCACCCGAATCCGGACGAGGTGTGCGAGTCGCGGTGGCTGCCCTGGATGGATCTGGTGGCGGCGATGGCCCGGGCTCCCTTCCTGTTCAGCCCATGGTCACAGGAACAGGTTCCGCTGCTCGCCGAGGCTTTGCGGCCCTAGTCCACCTTGCCAAGTACATGAAGGCCCCCTTACCGGAAGGGGGCCTTCATGTACTTCGGGAGCACCCGACGGAGAACTTCCGGCGCTCGCCGCGTTCCAACCGTTGGAACGACTAATTCCCGCCTTGGCACAAAGTCCGTAATTTCACAGCCAGGCCACGAGAGCAGGCGGAACTCTCCCTCAGAGACCGATGGAGACCGTATGGAAAAGTGCTTCCCACCAGCGAAAAGACAGCCCACCGGCTGATCTTTTCCGGACTCGGCCGTCCCGCGACCACACCCGAGTGCACGGGCGTTCGAACTTTCTCTCCGCGGGTCTTCCGCAGATCCTCCCACCCCAGCAGTCAGAGGAGTCTCCCCATGTCCAACGCGGTGAACACCGACACCTATCTGACCCGGCTCGACAAGTTCATCACCCGGATGAACGCCCACGACATCCCTGGCGTCATCGAGCTGTACACAGAGGACTGCGTCCTCGACGACCTCGGCGCCGACAGTGTCGTACGAGGGCACGAGGAGCTGTTCGAGTTCCTCACCGGAATGTTCACCGCCGCGCCCGGCATGACCGGCAAGCTGGTGGCGGCCTGTGACGACGTGGACCGGGTGTGGGTGGAATGGGGCTGGCACGGAGTGGGTCCCGACCCGGCGAAGGTGCACCGGATCGTCAGCGTCATGCGCTACGAAGACGGCCGTATCAAGCACGCCACCGATTTCTGGCGCGGTATCGGCGCGGAAAGTTCGCAGTCATGAGCGCGGCGACGACCATCCCGGCCGACCGGGTACCGACCGCTCCAGGCGCCCTGCCGGTGGTGGGGCACGTTCCGGCGTTGCTGCGTTCGCCGCTGCCGCTGTTCGCCTCGCTGGCCGAGCACGGCGACGTGGTCCGGCTCCGCTTGGGCTCGCGGCCGATCTACTACCTCACCAACGCCGAACTCATCCACACCATGCTGGTGAAGCAGGCCGAGCAGCTGGACAAGGGCAAGATCTTCGAGCGCTCCCAGGCCTTTCTCGGAAACGGCCTGGCCACCACGGACAACGAGTTCCACATCGGACAGCGGCGGCTGATCCAGCCGGCGTTCGTCCCCGGCAGGCTACCCGGCTACGTGACGCTCATCCGGGAACAGGCCGAGGCCGCCATCTCCGGCTGGCGACCGGGGAAACCGCTGCAGTTCGCCCGTGTCATGAACGAACTGGCCCTCAACGTGATCTCGGTGCTGGTGTTCTCCCGGCACCTCAGCCAAGCCGACTTCGCCGCGGTGCGCGGCGCCACCCCGCACATCCTCAAGGGGATGATCCTGCGCACCGTGTACCCCAGTTCCCGGTTCGAGCGCCTGCCCATCCCGGCGAACCGCCGGTTCGACACCGCCGTGGAGACCCTGCACGAGCTGACCGGACGCGTCATCGAGGAGGGCAGGAGCGGCGGAGACCTCGGCGACAACGTGATGTCGCTCCTGCTGTCCGCCGAGGATCCCCGGACCGGGAGGCCGATGGACCCCCGTCAGATCCGGGACGAGGTCATGACCATGCTCATCGGCGGCTCGGAGACCACCGCGCTGCAGATGGCCTGGCTCTTCCACGAACTCAGCCTCAATCCCGCGATCGCCGAACGGGTCTACGCGGAGAACCGCGAGGTCCTCGGGGGCCGCCCGTGCGAATACGAGGACGTCGGCCGCATGCCCTACCTGCGTCAGGTGGTGATGGAGACGGTCCGGCGGCACACGCTGACCTGGCTCGTCATGCGGCGCACCCGGACCGAGTTCACCCTCGGGGACATCCGCTTCCCGGAAGGCACCGAACTGGTCTTCAGCCCGACCACGATCCACCGCGATCCGCGGCTGTACCCCGATCCGATGCGGTTCGACCCGGACCGCTGGCTGCCCGAGGCGATGCGGGAACGACCACGCAGTTCCTTCATTCCCTTCGGCGCGGGACGCCGCAAATGCATCGGTGACGCGCTGGCGCTGCTGGAGGTCACCGTGGTGGCGGCCACGATCATGACCCGCTGGCGGCTCGCGGCGGCGAGCGCCGGGGAGGTCGGCGAGAACGTGCTGTCCGCGGCGGTGGCCCCGACGAACCTCGTCCTCCGCCCGGAACCGCTCGATTCCGCGGCCGGCGCGGGCGGTGGGCGATCATGAGCACGGAGACCCTGAGCAGTGAAATCGAGGCGGCACAGGCGAAGCTGGTGTCGGCGCTCGGGGCCGACGGCCGCTGGCGGGGCGGCTGCCGGAGCAGGTTGTTCGAGTCCGGGCTCACCCTGCACCTGTTCCGACGGTTGAACGTCCAGGGCGCGGCGCCGCGCAAGCTCGCGGCGTACTGCCGCGACGCGCTCGCCGCGCCCGCCCCGCGGTGGCAGGGCGCGCTCGAACGGGATCTCGCGAGTGTCATCGCGACGAGCGCGCTGGGGCTGCCCGTGACCAGCGAGCAGGCCGACCGCGTCAAGGCCGCGCTCGGTGGCCTGGAGCACCATTCCCGGAAGCGCAAGCACGACTTCTTCCTGGCTTTGCTCGCCCAACTCGTACCCCAGGTCTCCTGGTCCCCGGCTCGGGCGTTCGATCCTGGACCGTACGCCCACCAGTGGATCACCCTGATCGCCACCTCGTTACGGCTGCTGGTCGCGGACGACGCCGACAAGGCGATGCCGGCGGCGGAACTGACGAAGGCCCAGGGGCCGGACGGTTCCTGGCAGTGCCACGTGCCCGCGACGGTCATCGCACTTCTCGCACTGTCCACACAGGACCAGAACAACCCCGCCGTGCGCTCGGGACTGGCGTTCCTCGTCGCCCAGCAACGGGCGGACGGGGGCATGCCGTTCATCGCCGACGAGGACACCTGGGTCACCGGCCTGACCACGCTCACCCTCCTCGACAGCGGCTTGCCGCCCACACGGCTGGCCGAGGCGGCGCGCTACCTGGCCGATCAGCAGCTGCCCAGTGGAGGCTGGGGCTACAGCGAAACCGTGGACCAGCCGGACATCGACGACACCGCGGTGATCACCCTCGCGCTGAGCAGGTTCCCCGGCCACGAGCGCGCCGCCGAGCGGGGCGCGTGGCACCTGCTGAGCTTGCAGAACGACGACGGCGGGTTTCCCACGTTCGTCCGGGGCGCACCGTCCGAAGTGGAGATCACCGCCAAATGCCTGCGCACGCTGGGCGCGTTCCCGGGCACGGCGTCCGCCGTCGCCCGAGGCTGGCGATGGCTCGCCGGCAAGCAACGTCCCGACGGCGGCTTCTCCCACGAGTGGAGCCGCAGCCCCGCCTTCCCGGTTCTCCACGTGCTGCGGGCGGCCGCGGACCTGCCACCGGGGTACCCGGAGCAGGTCGTGTCCGGGATTCGCGGCGGCTGCGTCCGGTTCCTGCGGGAGACTGCGGGCTCGGGCGGCGGATGGCGCTATCACCGTGACGAGTCCGAAGTGAGCTTGCTGGTCACCTCACACGCGGTCGCGGCGCTCGGCAGCCTGCCCGACCCGCCCGTGGAGCTGATCGAGGAGGCGTTGCCGTGGCTGTCCGACCAAGGACCCGCGGTCACGGACCCCGATTCGCTGGGCCCCCGTCCGTTCGTCTACGACGTCCCGATTCTCGCCCGCGTCTATCGTCTGGCCGCCCTGACCTCAGCGCATCAGGTACTGGCCGGCACGGACGCGCGGTACTCCGGATTCAGTTTGGAGAGGGCATGACCGTCACCCACGCGCCCGGCGCCGTCCCGCTGATCGGCCATCTGCCCCAGCTGTTGCGCGGGCCCGAGCAGTTCATCGCCTCGCTGCCCGAGCACGGCGACGTCGTACAGATCATGCTGGGCACCCAGCCGACCTACGTGGTCTGCCGCCCCGATCTGGCGGAGCAGGTGCTGGTCAACCGGAACCGGGTCTTCGACAAGGGCGGCCCGTTCTTCGACAGTGTCGGGGAGTTCCTCGGCGACGGGCTCGCCAGCTGCCCCGACGCCGGCCACACCCGGATGCGGCGCCTCGTCCAGCCCGCTTTCCGCCGCACCCGCATCCCTTCCTACAGCGACACCGTCGCCGAACAGCTCGCCGACGTCACCGAAGGGTGGCGGGACGGCCAGGTCGTCAACACCGTGCACGACATGCAACAGCTCTCGATGCGGTTCGTGGTGAACACGATGTTCGCGGGCTGGGCCGCCGAGGGAGCCGAGGCCGAGCAGCGGACGCGGGCCGCCGTCGAAACCCTGGTCCGCGGAGCTTTCGTGCGGATGGTGCTGCCGTGGTTCGGCAGGCTGCCGTTGCCGAACAACTGGCACTACTCCGGCGCCAAACGCCGTTTGTACGAGCGTATCGACGCCACCGTCGCGGAGTACCGCCGCGACGGCGCCGACCGCGGTGACCTGCTGTCGATGCTGATCGGCCGCGACGAGAACGGGGACGGCCTGTCCGACGAGGAGATCAGGGATCAGGCGGTCACCTTCTTCATCGCGGGAATCGGCACCACGGCGGCCACCCTGTCCTGGACGCTGTACTTCCTGTCCCGCGATTCCACATTGGACGCCCAGATCGCGGATGAGGTCCGTCAGGCCCGGCCGACCGGCCCGATCGGCTATGCCGACACCGGGTCTTTTCCGTTGCTGCGGCGCACCATCAGCGAAAGCATGCGGATCAAACCGGTCGCGTGGATGTACACCAGGAAAGCGATCGCGGACACCGAACTGGCGGGCCACCGGATTCCCTCCGGCATGGGGATCCTGGTCAGCCCGTACCTGCTCCAGCACCGCGCGGACGCCTTCGCCGATCCCGAGCGGTTCGACGTCTGCCGGTGGAGCGAGGAGGAGGACGTCCGCTTCCGCGGCGCCCCCATGTTCCCCTTCGGCAAAGGCGCGCGCCGGTGCATCGGCGACGAATTCGCGATCAACAACATCATCGTCACCCTGGCGACCCTGCTCCGGCAGTGGCGGCTCGAACCGATGATCAGGGGCCCGGTCACTTCGAGCGCCCGCAGCATGCTCGAACCGAAGGCCCTGCGGTTGCGCCTGCGTACCAGGCGGTGGGCGTGACCACGGCTGCTCCGTCACCCAAGGTGCTGGTGCACAGCGTGCTCCCGGCCCGGTCCCATCCGGAGACGGAACGGCTCGTCACGGAGTCCGACGCCTGGATACGCCGGACGACGCGCCCGTGCTTCCGTGACGACGCCGGGATGGAGAAGTTCCTCGCGGGACGGATCGCCGAGCTGTGCTGCGCGATGCTGCCCGGCCTGCCCTATCCGGCGATGCGTCCGATGTGCGATCTGTTCCAGTACATCGTCGTCATCGACGACGCGTTCGGCGACTCCGGCTGGGTCGGCGGGAGCGTGCACGCCTCCCGGCAGGTCGTGGCGCAGATCATGGCCGCGGTCACCGGCTGGGACAGCGTGCCGGACACCGCGGCTCCGGCACGAGACGCCGTCGAGCGGCTGCGACCGCACCTGACCGAGGCCCGCTGGCGCCGGTTCGTGGTGGACTTCGAGGACATGCTCGACGGCTATCTCCTCGAAGTCGCGACCCGGGGCGCGGACGGGCTCACCGACCTGGGCTCCTATGCCGAGCGCCGTCGCGTCACCGTCGCCATGAAATGGTTCCTCACCGTCGCGGAGCTGGGGCACGATCGGCCGCTGTCCGGCGAGACCGCGGCCGATCCGGAGCTTCGAGCACTGCGCGAGGTCGTCCTGGACCACCTCTGGCTCACCAACGACCTGTACTCCTGCGCCAAGGAACGAAGGGACGGCGAGTACATCAGCCTCATCCCGCTCCTGCAACGCCTCGAAGGCAGGTCCCACCAGGACTGTGTCGAGTGGATCGCGGGACGGGTCGCCGAGCAGGAAAGTCTCTTTCTCGACCGCGCCGCCGCGCTGAGCCACGGCAGGCTCGCCACCGACCCGGGGCTGCCCGGCTACCTGGACAACTTGACCCACACGATGTCCGGTCCGCTCAACTGGAGTCCCGGCACCCGCCGGTACCAGGTGCCGGGAGATCCCCATGCGACACGGTGACGCCGATCCGCCGTTCCCGCCCGTCGCCGTGGCGGGAACGGTGACCAGGGTGCGTCTCGCGAACGGCGAGCAGGTCTGGCTCGTCACCCGCTACGACGACGTGCGCACGATGCTCGGCGATCCCGTGTTCAGCGCGGCCGGTGACCCGATGCACCGGGCGACCCCCGGAGCCGACGCCCCGTTCATCGGCCGGTTGCCGCACACCGATCCGCCCGATCATTCCCGCTACCGGCGGCCGCTCGGCCGCGCGTTCACCCCCCGGCGGGTGGCGGCCTGGCAGCCCGCGATCGCGCGGGCGGTGGACGACCGGCTGGACGCCATGGCCGATCTGGGTCCGCCGGTCGACCTGATCGAGTCCCTGGCGGTGCCGGTCCCGCTGTCCATCATCGGCACGATGATGGACCTGCCCCGGCAGGACTGGCCCGCGTTGCGGAAAGCCGCCACCGACCTGCTGTCGGACTCCCCTGACCGCGCGCACGCCGCGGCCACCAACGACTGGCTTCTCGGCTACCTGCGCACGCTGGTCACGGAACGCCGGCTCAAACGCGGCTCCGACCTGCTCAGCGAGCTGATCGAACACAGCGACCTCGGCGACACGGAGATCGCCGACCTCGGCGCGACCCTCGTACTGGGCGGCTTCGACTCGCTGGCGGCCAGTATCGGGACCGCGGTCGCCCTGCTCCTGTGCCACCCGGATCGGCCGAGGACCCTGGCCGCCGACGACGAACGTCTCGATCCCCTCGTGGAGGAGGCGCTCAGGTTCACGACCATCGTCCAGCGTGGGGTGGACCGCACCGCGGTGGCGGACTGCCGGCTCGGTGACGCGGACATCCGGGCGGGCGACCGTGTGGTGGCCGACCTGCCCGCGGCGAACCGCGACCGAGAGCGCTGGGCCGAGTCCGACACCTACGACCCCACCAGGCCGGCGCTGACGAACTTGGCCTTCGGTCACGGTCCGCATCTGTGTGTCGGCATGCACCTGGCCAGGCTGGAACTCCGCGTCGTGCTGGATCGGCTCCTGACGCGGTTCCCGGCCTTGAAACTGGCCGTGCCGGCCGATCGGCTCGTGCTGTGCCGGGATCGCACCTTCGCCGGGCTCAGGGAGCTTCCCGTGGCCTGGTGAACGTCGCCCTATCAGACAGATTTCATGAGATAAATCCCTACGCTTAGGCCTTTTGGGTGCTACTCACCAGTTCAGTGGTCTAAAACAGGATCAGGACGGTTCGGCCGTGGTTCGACCGCAGCGCTGGTCGGATGTTCGGAGGAGGTGTCGCACTTGAGCAACGGGGGTGTGCACATTCCGCCGGATGTGCGGAAGTTCCTGGAGTTCACTCTGGGCTTGTCGTGGCCGGAGAGTGACGATCAAGGTCTGGTCGCGTTGT
>NZ_QHJI01000025.1:0-14806 GCF_003947535.1 Amycolatopsis sp. WAC 04169
CGCATCGCCACCGAACTCAACGAACGCCCCCGCCAAACCCTCAACTGGCACACACCCACCGAAGCCCTCGAAGCACTACTGTTCAACCAACAAACAATGCGTGTTGCAACCACCACGTGAATCCGCCCCTCCTTGAGGGACCCAGGGTCCCTCAAGGAGGCCTTCACGGACTTGACACGCGTGAGCGGAAAGTGCCCTTCGCCGCGGGTCTTGCGGTGGTCGTGGGTGACGGAGGCCCGGAGGTGTCGCGAAAGCCACTTTCGGGACACCAGATGTCCCGAAAGTGGCTTTCGCGGCACCCGAGGTTGGTGTGCGAGCGAGCGACGGCACACGCCGCCTATGCCTTGCCCCTCAACAGAACCGAGACGCCACTCACGACCCCGCGAGCCGGTCAGGGGGCCTGATTCTCGTCGTCGGTCGCGGTGTACATGATCTCGATCACCACATCGTGCGACTGGCCGCCGGTGCGAGCGCGCGACTCGCCGACCCGGAGAAGGTGCTCCGCGACGATCGAAATCTCCGTGTCGGGGCCGAACCGTTCTTGCCGGCGACTTCTCCTTGCATCCTCTTCGCGGCTGAACCATTCGACCGCGCGTGCTTTCAGCGCCTCGGCGCGCGTCTTGGCCCGCGCCGAGGCGTGCGACGTGCCGGTGGCAGGGGAGTCGAAAAGGCCGGTGATGAAGACGTGCGGGTAGTCGAATCCGGCGTTCGCCGCGACCTGGAGCGAGCGCACGTAGATGTGGCGGAAGAGGTTTTCCAGATGCTGGTTGCCGTCGCGGAGGACATTCGACCCCGTCGGGAAGCTGACCTCGACCTTCCAGGGAAGCGCTATCGGCTCCGCGCCGGGGACTGGTGGCCTGGCGTAGGCGGCACCGGATGGAGCGACATGGGCGTCGAGGACGGACGGGTCCGGTGCGGCCGACGTCGCGGGCGCGACCGCCGGTGAGGCCAGGTAGGCCGTGGCGGCCTCGGCGGCCATGGCGGAACGCTCCTCCGCCATGGCCGCTCGCGCGGCGTTTTGCGCCGCGGTCAACGGCTGCCACGGAGCAGGCGGCGCGGCGAGGCCCGAGTACTGGACCGCATCCGTGTGGCCGAACTCGTGTCGCCACTCAACGGGTGCCCTCGCGTGGACGCCGACGAGTTCACCGTCGCGGAACAGGCCCCACCGTAGAGAGAAAAAGGTCCGGCCCTCGTGTAGAAGCTGGTCGATCGGTGCGAGGACCGAGCCGCCCAGGGTCTCGGAGAGGATGGCGGCGAGCGACAACTCGGGCCGGACCGGTTGGCTGGGACGCTGCCCCGGCTGTGCACCGGCACGGTCGGACAACAGCAGCACCCTGTGCGAGCCGGGCGCCATATCGCGTACCCATGTCGCGAAGTCGCGATAAGAAACCCGGTTGCCGTCCCTCAGAAGCACTTCACCGTGGAGATTCGGCTGGGCCCAGATCGCCAGTACACCGTGGAACGGACGCAGCGTCTCCCAGCCTGTCCCCAGGACATCTGTCCGCGGCGGGAAGATCATCGCCCCGCCGGGCGACTCCATGGCCAACGCCGGGCCTTCCGGAACGAGGAATCCGAGCTCGGTCATGCGTCCTGGGTCGAGCGGGGGAGAAAAACGGAGTGGCCCGAGCCTCGACGAGTCCACTCCGGGAGGGGCCTGATAGGTGAACGTGGGTACCCGCGCCGGAGCCTGGGGAAAGGCCGGTACCTCGACGAAAGCGCTGCGACGACGTTCCGTCAAGGTGCCGCCGACGCTTTTGGGAGACTGGGCACGGCCGCCCGAAGTGGCCACGATCGCCCGTGCCAGCTGCCCGGGATCGGTGCTGGCAGTGCCGGACTCCCGGTTTTCGTGCTCCCGCCTCAGGCCGGTCAGGATCCGCCAGCGCACCGATTCCGCACGTTCCAGACCCGTGGCGGTGGCCTGCGCGATATTCAGGGCGTTGCCGTATCCGGTGATCTCGATTCTGGGAAGGGGAGCTCCGGCCCGCTGGGCGTTCACGAGGGGGGAATAGAGAGCTGCTCCCAGATCGTAGAGTCGTTGCAGGACGGTGTAATCGATAGCCCGGCCCAGGGTCGATCGGGTGCCTTGAGGAAATCTGATGGTCTGGCTTGTGGGGTTGAGGATGATGGCGTCGGGGTGGGGGGTGTCGTCGGGGTGGAGGGGGCGTGCGCCGTGGTGTTCGGTGATTTCGGTGTGGGGGCTGGTGGTGGTGTGGATGGTGCCTTGGTAGCCGAGTTCTTGTGCGGTGGTGCGGATTTGTTCGGTGTGGGTGGGGCTGGGGAGGCAGGTGACGAGGAGGATGTCGTGGTGTTTCCAGGTGGCGCCGAGGCGGGTGAGGGTGGTGTCGAGGGTGTGGAAGAAGGTGGCTGGGTCGGTGGGGTGGGGGGTGGTGTAGCCGGTGTGGTCGTGGTGGGCGAAGACGAGCCGGGCGCCGGGGTGGCCGAGTTGGGTGGCGAGGTCGTGGCGGGCCGCGGCGTTGTGGAGGGTGGGGGCTTCGTTCTCGGGGAGGAAGCCGACTCCGGTGATGGTGCCGTCGGCGTCGATGATGCGCTGGTAAAGGGTGCTGGGTGCGGGTGCGTGGTCCGCGGACGAGGCGCCCGCTACTTCTTCCGGTATCTCCCGGAGGTTGAACAGTTCGATGACGACTTCATGGGTCGGGTCGCCGTCGTAGGTGCGTGAGCCGAGACGGATGAAGGACTCCAGAAAAGATCTGCTCTCCTCCGGGGATCCCGCGTCGAATGTCGATTCACGGCGCGCGGTTCGCTCTTCGAGTTCCTTGGCCATCCACTGCACTGCCAGGTCTTTGACGGTCTGCGCGCGATTCTTGCGGAGCTGTTTCGACTCTGACGTGTTTTCTTCGAGACCGGTGATGATCACCTGAGGGAAGGCTTCCGCCTCGTCGTAGGCTTCTTGGGCGTGAAGGTATACCTGACGAAAGAGTCGTTCGAGTTCGTTGCGGTAGCGAAGTTCGATTCTGTGCGAATCCGGTGAAAACTTGATCCTGGTTCGTTCGGGTAGCTTCACCGGCTTGGAAGCGCTGGGCAGCGGCGGCGGTGGGTTGATGTAGGCCTCGGCGGCCGCGGCGGCGGTCGCTTCTCGTTCCGCGACCAACCCGTTCACGTCTTGCGCGGTCTCAGGATGCCGCGGGTATTCCAAGCGGGTGGCGGCGACCGCGTCAGCAACCGAAATGCCCGCGCGTCGCCAAGTTTCGTGACGTTCGTAAACGCCGAGCAGGGTGCCGTCCTGGAAAAGGCCCCAGTTGGTGGCGTAGTGTTCTTCATCCCCGTACGTCCAGATCGTGCCGGTGAGTGGGGTGAGGACGCGGCCGTGGGTGGCCGCGGACAGAATTCCGGCGAGCGAAGACGCGGGTACGCCGGGCTGGTTCCCGGCGCGTCCCGGCTGTTCGCCGCCGTGATCGGCCAGCAGCAGGAGCCGCTGGGAGTCCGGTGCGCCGTTCAGCATCTCGTGGACCCAGGTCGCGAAGTCGTGGTAGGACAGGCGGATTCCATCCCGGAGAAACACCTCGCCGGAACGGTGATCCACGTCGAGCCACAGCGAGATCACTCCCGGATATTTTCGAATCTCGCTCCACCCCGATGCCATCCCGAACAGGACGGAGGGGAAGATCATCGCCCCGGACGGGCTCTCCATGGCCAGGGCGGGACCCGGGGGCACGAGGAATTCCCGGGGCAGCCTGATCGGATTGTCCGGACTGCCGAACCGAAGGGGCTCCAGCCCGGAGAGGTCCACACCGGAGGGATTCCGGTACGTGAACGTGGGAACCCGTCCGGCGGGCAGCGGCAGCGCCGGGATCCGCACGAACACACCGCGGCGGCGTTCCTCGAGATCGCGGCCGCTGCTGAACGGGGATCCCGCTCGGCCGTGAGTGATCGCCAACATCGCCTGGGGCACCAGGTCGAAGTCGGGAATCCTGTCGGCGGCGGGCCGGTTCTGGTGGGCGACGTTCAGGCCGAACAGCAGCGCGGCGACCACCGAATCCGCGCGGGCGACACTCGTGGCCATGGCCCGCCCCGGACGCCGGGAGTTGCCGTAGCCGTGGACCTCGATCTCGGGAAGCTCGCCCCTGGACTCGTAGGCGTTGAGCAGGCCGTCGTAGAGGGATTCTCCCAGCTGGATGACCCGCTGGGCCGGATGATCGGCGTTGAACCAGTCTCCCGCCATCAGGTCACGGGCCCCTTTGGCGAAAGTGACCGTCTGGCTTGTGGGGTTGAGGATGATGGCGTCGGGGTGGGGGGTGTCGCCGGGGTGGAGGGGGCGTGCGCCGTGGTGTTCGGTGATTTCGGTGTGGGGGCTGGTGGTGGTGTGGACGGTGCCTTGATAGCCGTGTGTTCGTGCGGCGGCGCGGAACTGTTCGGTGTGGGTGGGGTCGGGGAGGCAGGTGACGAGGAGGATGTCGTGGTGTTTCCAGGCGGCACCCAGCCCGGAGAGGGCGTCGAAGAGGCCGGCACCGTCGGTGGGGTGGGGGATGGTGTAGCCGGTGTGGTCGTGGTGGGCGAAGACGAGCCGGGCGCCGGGGTGGCCGAGTTGGGTGGCGAGGTCGTGGCGGGCCGCGGCGGCGCGAAGGATGGGGGCTTCGTTCTCGGGGAGGAAGCCGACTCCGGTGATGGTGCCGTCGGCGTCGACGATGTGCTGGTAGCGGGTGCCAGGGGTGGCCCGCAATGTTCGGATGGGGCCGGGGAAACCGGCGCCGACAGTGGTCGCACCTGAGCCGAGCGGTGTCGTCGCGGGGCGGGTGAGCGCACTGTGTGCGTGGGCGGTGAGCAGGTACTGAGGGCCGGTGACCTTGTGGAGCCGCATCTGGCGGACCAGCTGGGTGAGCCGCTCCGGGCTGCGGGAATCGCGCAGGGACGGCGTGTCGGCGAGGATCTGTTCGACGCGAAGCCGCAGGAGGTGGTGATACGCGGGGCGATCGGCCGGCAGGGATTCGAGCCGGTCACCGTGGAGGTCGGCCTCGGCCACCGTCTCGGTGATCACGCGGAGCAGATCCGGCTCCGGCCCGGTGACCCCGTCCCGGCGCAGTCGCGCGGCCAGCTGCTCGACGGTGTCGGTCTTGTGGGTCCAGGCGGTGGCGTAGGCGAGATGCCCGATGATCTCGCGGTTCCCGGCATCGGCCGAGTCGAGAACGCGGCCCAGGATCGCCCCGGCCGGTCGTGGAACGAGCAGCGCGCGGGCGGCCTCGATGTCCATGGCGGGGAGACCCAGGCGGCTTTCCACCATGGGGTGCAGGCCGCGGAGTCCCTCATGGACGCTGTATCCCCGCAGACGGTCCACCACGGCGGGAGTGTCGAGCCCGGGTTCGGTGACCAGCAGCGCGTCGATCAGGGAATGGATACGCGGATGGTCGCTCGGCTTGGCCGCCGAGAGGACCCTCCGCTGGTCGTGCACGGCGGAGTCGACCGCCAGTTCGGCGTTGCGCACGAGGTCTTCGCCGCCGAGGAGGCCCGCCTGCTCGGCGCGATGCGCCAAACCGGCGGCGGTGTCCCGCGGGTGGTCGACGGCCAGTCGCCACAGCAGAAGAGTGGCCGGGCCCGGTTCGTCCGGGTCGAACACCCCCGGCCGCCGGTCTCCTCGATACGTCGGATGCCACGCGGAACCTTCGGCTTCGGCCCGCGCCAGCGCCTCGGTGATCGCCGTGTTCAGTTCCGGGTGCCGGATGCCTTCGGTGGTCAGCTGGAGGCGTACCGCGGCGGGAGTGAGGCTTCCGTGCGCGTCGACCACCTTCCTGGCCAGGATTCCGGCGATCTCCCGTCCGGACACGAGTCCACCGGACAGGTTCGCGACCTGTGCGAACGTTGGCTGCCGGTACCCCGCCGGTCGGCTGGGAAACTGGGCTTCGACCCAGGCGTTCAGGTGGGAGGCGGGAGCAGGATCGAGCTCGAACTGCGCCTGCACCATGGCCTGTATTTCCAAGGGGAGCCTGGCCAAGTGTGACGTCGCGGGCCAGGCGACCTGGCCCACCAGGTAGTCCCGCAACGTCCGATTCGCTCCCGGCTGCCAGGAAACGACGTCGAATGGCGGAGTGTCGGCGGATGGCAAGGCGGGAACGGCTGTGTCATGCGAAACCGCTGACGACTCCGCTTCATCCCCCTCGACGAACCCGAAGCGGATGGCGCGAGAGGAGCCGTCACCCCTGGAACCTGTGCCCGACGCTTTCGTAGGCAGGAGCGAGGCATCGGCGTCCGGATCGATCTCGACGATCTGGTCCGTGATCACGCGAAGGTCGCCGGTGTAGCCGTTGTCGCGCGCGAGTTCTCGGAATTGGTCGGCTTCGGCCTGGCTGACTTCGCACGAGGCCAGCAGGAGGTTCTCCTGGCGCCAAGGCAGGACCCCATCCTGGACGAGCGCGTCGAAAATCCTGAACATGATCGTTGCGCTCGCTCGGCGTAAGCGATCCTCCTCGCGCGAGATCAAGAACCGGTCCCGGACATGGTGGGTGAAGATCACCCGGGAGCCCGGATGGCCCAGCTGAGCGGCCAGATCCCGGCCCTGCATGGTTTGCGCGAGGGTTTCGGCCTGCTCCTTGTGCCAGAAGGCGACCGCGCGGACGACCCCGCCACTGTCGATGTAGCGGTGGTAGACCGAGCCGTCTATCTCGCCTCGGACCGCCGACACCGTGGCGGGCTCGGGGCCGAGGATGAGAGTGCTGACGGGGTGTTTGCCGTTGTCGGCGAGACGGATGCCGCCTGTGGGGGTGAAGGCGACGGGCTTGTCCGGATGCGCGACGGTGAGATTCAGGTGCTGCCAGCCGGTTCGCTGGCGGATGAGCCGGGTGAGGTTCGTTCCCGATTCGGGGGTGACACGGCAGGAGAACAGCGCGATCGTGCCGATCGAGCCCCCGGCCGCGATCGAGGCGGGCAGGTTGGCGAGAACCTCGGCGAACTGGGCGGGGTCGTGCCGCAGGTCGGTGTCGGGGAGAAAACCGGGGAGGACGAAGGCGCCACCCCGGCGGTGTTCCCGGGGGACGACGACGCGCAGGGTACCGGCTTCCGGTTGAGGGAAAGCGTTGAAGATGTTCTGGGCGAAGACGTCGCGGACGAAGGCGACACCGCCGGGGAAGGGCATCGCTCTCACCGGCCTCCCGGCAGGTGAGGGGACAGGGATCGAAAAGCCGCCGGGTAGCGGGACGTCGGAGCGGATGGCGAGCACGGTCTGCGTGTGGTCGCGCAGAACGTCCTCCGGCGTGGCGATGTCCCGTTCTCGCAGCGCCTTGACGAGGCCGGTCATCCCGTCGGGATTCTCGGGATCCCGGAGTTCCGGATCGGACAGCAGGATTTCGCCGATCCGCTGATGAAGAGCATTGCTCACGACGGGGAGCGCCGGTGCCGGGGCATGGCGCCGCGCCGCTTCGGCCGCCGCCTGAACGACCACTTCGGTCAGCACCACGGGATCCCCGACGATCCCCTCCTCGACGAGCCGGGCGACGACTTCCTCGGTAGTGGCTTCCCTGTTCACCATGAAGGCGGCGTACGCCAGATTTTCGATCAGGGGGCGATCGGTGTCCGGTGACCGGCCGGCGAACGGCCGTTCCGGCTCTGGACGCAGTATGGTCCTGCTGCTGCGGACGATCTCCTGATAGATCTCGGGCGTCCGCTTGGCTGTCCGGGCCAGATCGGACTTACGGGCGGCCAGCAGCGCGCGAAGCTTCGACATGTCGCCGGTGATGTTGTACGAGGGCAACCGTGCCATGACGGAGTCGATCGTGGCGCCGGGTTCGGTGATGAACAACGCGCCGATCACGGTTTGGAGCGCGAGGCGGTCGCTGGACACGTCGACGTCCAAGAAAGGGTGCCGGCGCTGATGCCGGACGGCGATGTCGATGACGCTTCCAGCGCGCTCAACCAGGTCCGGGTGTCCGGTGAGTCCCGCTTCTTCGGCGCGGCGCGCGATCTGAGCCGCCGTTTCCCGGGGATGATCGATCGAAACAAGCCACAGCACAGCCGTCACCTCATCGACATCGTCGAAGCGCGTGGTCTCCGCGCGAGGTGCGCCGCGGCCCGACGTTGCAGCGCCTTCATCAGCGTGCAGGGTGATGGGACCGAAGGGGGCATCGGGCTGGGTCGTGGGGTCGGCGAGCAGGCTCTCCAAGGGGATTCTCAGGAGCACGAGCGCCTGAGCTTTCAGCGCTTCCTGTGGCCCGGTGATATGCCGCTCGGTGAAGGTGGAACGGAGCAACTCCGCCTGCTCGGGACTGAAGCCGTGATTCGGGTCCTCATCGATCCGAGGGCGTTTGGCGCCGGTTTCGGAGTCCGTCGGCTGTCCGCGTTTGCCGCCGCCGAGGGTGAGCGTGCCGGGGGGCAGTCCGGTCGGTTGATCGATGGTGGCGACGATATCTCCGGCGCGGGTGATGGAGATGAAGCGGCCAGGGCGGGCGGAGGTGAGTTCGATGTCGAGAGCCGAGCGGGCGATGGCGGCGAGCTGGTCAGCGTGGCCGTCGGCGAGATTGCAGGCGAAGAGCTCGATTTCCCGGTAATTGTGCCAGCCCACCAGCCGCGAGGGCAGGTGTTTGAGGGTTTCGACCAGCTGCGCGGCCTGGTGAGGGACGGGCCGGGCGCCCTCACCGGGTAGCGGGAAGTAGCCGTTCTGGTGGTGGACGACCAGGGTGAACACGCCCGGTTCGGGGTGCGGAAAGGCGTTGAGAACGTTGGTGGCGAAGGCGTCGCTGACGAAAGCGGCCCCACCGCCCTCGGGTAACGGGATCACCCTGACCGGTCCCAAGGGGGAAAAGGTCGCGATGCTCGGGGAGGGTGACGGCCCGGCCGGGACGGCCGAGTGCGGGCTGGGTTGGGTCACCATCCGGGCGGACAATCCCTCGGCCTGGGTGGTGGTGATCGACCAGCCGGACATTTTCGCGATCCAGTCCGCCGGGTAGCTCGCGGCCCGGTCGGTGGCCCAGTCGCGGACCAGGTTCCGGGTGGTGGTGGAGGTCGGCAGTCCTCTGCTGTCGCGGGACAGGTCCAATTCGGGCAGGAAGGTCGCCTGGAAATGTTCCAGCATCGCCCAGAGCGAGGGCTGGGTCCGGTTTGTCTCCGGGTCGAATCCGACGACGAATTCCCGGATGTCCGCGGGAACGACGAACTCTGGCCTGCTCGCGCTCGACTCGGTCTTGCGCCGCTTCGTCGGACGGAGTTCCAGCTGGGAAACGTCTCCTTGAGCTGTGGTGGCCGCTGGTTCAGCATGAGCGCGGGCACCGACCCGCCACCGGCTCACAGTCGAAGGCTTGACGAGGCCACCGGAGTGTTCGGCTGCTTCTGTGAGGTTTAGCCGCCGGTCGCCGGCGCCGGTGGCGAGGACCCAGTTTTTGACCAGGGCGTGGCCTCGGGGTGGAAGTTCGTTGTTGCTGTTGGGGGTGAGGTCTGTTGTGGTGGCGTGGTTGTTGTCTAGGAGGAATTGTTTGAGTGTTTCGGTGGTGCCGGGGGTGCGTCGCCAGGCGCTGGTGGTGGTGAGGGTGTCGGTGTCGGGGAGTGCTGTTCCGTCTGCTGCCAGAAGCGCTTGCTTCCGCCACTGATTCACCGAGCGTGGTGAGGCGAGGCCGCCGGACTGTTCGGCGGTATCGGGAGCGCTCAGTCTCTCGGCGCTGGTGGCGATCGCCCAGTTTTTGACCAGGGCTTGGCCTCGGGGTGGAAGTTTGCCGGTTTTGTCGGGGGTGAGGTCTGTTGTGGTGGCGTGGTTGTTGTCGAGGAGGAATTGTTTGAGTGTTTCGGTGGTGCCGGGGGTGCGTCGCCAGGCGCCGGTGGTGGTGAGGGTGTCGGTGTCGGGGAGTGCTGTTCCGCCCGCTGCCAGAAGCGCTTGCTTCCGCCACTGCTTCACCGAGCTTGGTGAGACGAGGCCGCCGGACTGTTCGGCGGTATCGGGAGCGCTCAGTCTCTCGGCGCCGGTGGCGATCGCCCAGTTCTTGACCAGGGCGGAACCCCAAGGGGAAAGGTCGCCTTTCTTGTTGGGGGTGAGGTCTGTTGTGGTGGCGTGGTTGTTGTCTAGGAGGAATTGTTTGAATGTTTCGGTGGTGCCGGGGGTGCGTCGCCAGGCGCCGGTGGTGGTGAGGGTGTCCGCGTCAGGCAGTACTACCCCGCCCGCTTCCCGCAGTGCTTGCCGGCGCCACCGGCGCACCGAGTTTGAGGAGACGAGGCCTCCGGACTGTTCGGCTGTGTCGGCGCTGCTCAGGTTTTCGGCGCCGATGGCGATCGCCCAGTTTTTGACCAGGGCCAGACTTCGGGGTGGAAGTTTGCCGGTTTTGTCGGGGCTGAGGTCTGTTGTGGTGGCGTGGTTGTTGTCGAGGAGGAATTGTTTGAATGTCTCGTTGGTGCCGGGGGTGCGTCGCCAGGCGCTGGTGGTGGTGAGGGTGGTTTGGGTGGGGGTGTCGGGTGGTGCGAGGTGGAGGGTGTTGTCCAGGCCGGGGTCGGTGGTGGTGATGATGCCGTCGGGGGTGATGTAGAGGGGGGTTTCGGTGTGGGGGATGGTGAGTTGGAGGCCGAGGTTGGTGTGGATGAGGTCCGCGAGGTCGCGGCTGTGGGTGGGTGTGAGGTCGCAGGCGAGGAGGGCGATTGTTGTGTGGTCGCCCCAGTTCGCGAGTGCCGGTGGGAGCTGGTGGAGGGTGCGGACGAGTTGATCGGGCCGGTGGGGGATGGCGTGTGGGTGTGCGGGAAGTGCGAAGACGCCGTGTCGGTGTTGGGTGATGAGCCGGAAGACGCCGGGTTCGGGGTGAGGGAAGGCGTTGGTGATGTTGGTGGCGTAGGCGGCAGGTATGAAGGCGATGCCGCCGTTGCCGGGCAGGGGGATGGCGGTGACGGTGAGGCCGTCGTGGGTGGGGAGGGGAATGGTGTGGGTGCCGGGTAGTGGCTGGTGGGTGGGGAGGGTGTAGACGGTGTGGGCGATGTCGCGGAGGGTGTCCTGGGTGCCGGTGATGTTGTTGCGGCGCATGTGCCGGACGAGGCGGGTGATGGCCCGGGCGGGCTCGAGGGCGAACAGTTTGTCGTGGTTTTTCAGCACCAGCGATCCGGTGCGGCGCAGGATGGCGGTGTGATCGCCGGGTCGGTGGGTGGAGAGTGTGGTGTGGCGGTCACCGTTGGCGTCGGCCTCGGCCAGGATCCGGGCGATCAGCGGTGTCAGGCCGCCGTTGGTGTCACGGATGCCTTCCTGGGTCAAAAGGGTGACCAGTTGTTGGATGGTGGCGGTTTTGTGTTCCCACGCAGCGGCGTAGGCGGGTGAGCCGATCCAGCTGTGATCGGCTTCGTTGGCTACGTCGAGGAACCGGCCCTGGTATGTGCCGGTCGGTCGCAGGGTGGGGAGCCCGAGCTGCCGGGCGGCCTCGGCGAGCGCGGGATCGTCCTGCAACGCCTGTCTACGCTCGCTCACCAATACTTGTAAGACTTTGTCGTCTCCGTGCCCGTTCACCTCATGCAGTAAGTCGATCACCTTGTTTCGTGTGGGCGAAGGAGCGTTCGCGAGGATTCGGTCGATCAGGGCGATGATCCTGTCGCGGTGCTCCGGTTTGGTGATCGTCAGGTAGACGTGGCGGCGGCCGTCGTTCGTGGCTGCTTCCATCGCGGCTCGCGTCTCCTGAACCAGCTGGTTGTGGCCGGTGGTGAAACCGGCCGCTGCCGCGTCATAGGCGATCGCGGTCGGGCTGTTCGTGTGGTCGGCGATGACTTGCCGGTACAGCCAGGCGGTGAGGTCGTCGGTGTGGCTGTCTTTTCCGGAATTGCGGAGTCCCCGGTAGGTGGGCAGCCACAGCTCGCCACTGGTCTTGAGGTTGGTTCGTTCCGTGGTGAGATGCTCGCTCATCTCTGTGAACGCGAGCTTGCTTTGCCTGTTGGGGTTCGGCCACTTGGTGACCAGGTAGCGGATATTGAGGTCGCCGAAGTCGAGCAGGAGTTGCTTGGCCGTCGAGGCGAGTGCCTCCTCGGCCGGTGAGATGTCCGGGCCGTAGTCGGTGAGGTCTTCTTCCACTCCGATGGCCCGCGCCGCGGAAGGGAGGTCGTCGAGGTCGAGCGGGGCGAGGGAATAGTCCTGGGTGAGTTCTTCGGCGGGGGTCTCGAGGATGGTTTGGGCGATGGTTTCGAGGTCGTGCTGGGGGCCGGTGATGTGCCGGGTCCGCATGTGTGTGACCAGGGCTGGGCCGGTGGAGGTGTAGAGGGCGGGGGTGACGTTGACGATCGCGGCGGTCCGGGCGTGGATGGCGGCGTGCTGCCCCTGATCGGTGGCGTCGAGGAGGGGCAGCCGGTCACCCTGGCGGGTGGCTTCGCCGATGACCGTGGTGACGATCTCGCGAAGAACGCCGGGGTCTCCGGCGATGCCTTCATCCAGTAGCAGGCGGGTCAGCTCGTCGGCCGTGGCGCTCTTGTGTTCCCACGCCGCCGCGTAAGCCAGTTTCTCGATCCAACCACGATCCGCCGCCTTGGCCACGTCCAGGAACCGGCCCAGAAACGCGCCGCTCGGCCGCAAAGCGGGGAGCCCGAGCCGCCGCGCTGCCTCAGCCAGCGCGGGATCGTCCTTCAACGCCTGTTCCCGCTCGGTTATCAGCGCGCGTAGCAGGTTGCTGCTTCCGTGCACGTTCACGTCGTTCAGTGAGGTGAGTGTCTGGGTTTGAGTGCGGCGGTCGGTATTCGCGAGAATCCGGTCGAGCAGCGCGATGATCCTGACGCGGTGTTCAGGTTTACCGAGCGTCAGAGAGGGGTGGCGGCGGCCGTCGATTGCTGCCGCTTCCGTCGCCGCGTTCACTGCGTTCGCGAGTTTCGTTTCGCCGACGGCGAAGCCTGCTTCCGCCGCGGTCTTGGCTATCGCGGCGGGATTGCTCGTCTGGTCGGCGACGGCTTTTCGGTAAATCCATGCGGTGAAATCATTCAACTTGTCTTTGCTGAAATTTTCAAAATTGCTCTTTCCGCGATAAAGTGGACTCCATAGTGTTCCGGAATTGGCCTGTTTTTCCCTTTCCTGCTTGAGGTGCAGGTTGAATTGTTTGTCGAATAGTTTCTGCGGGAAGGTTTCGCGGGGAATCGAGTAGGAGAGCCACCGCGCGGAGATGTTGCCGTACTGGTGGAGGAGCCTCGCTGAGACCTCGGCGAGCCTCGCCGAGGTCTCAGGGGCTTTGGGGTCGGCCACCATCGTGTCACTCCGGCGGCGTTTCGGTGCGAGGTGGAGGGTGTGGGGGATGCCGGGGTCGGTGAGGCTGAGGCCGCCGGTGGGTGCGACGAAAAGAGGGGTCTGGCGATAAGGGGCGTGGAGCTCGACGCCGAAGGTGGCGTGGATCGCGGGGGTGAGGCGGTCGAGCAGGGTGGGGGTGAGGTCGCAGGCGAGGAGGTCGATTTTCGTGTAGTTGCTCCAAGCGGCGAGCTGGGTGGGGAGGTCTTGAAGGGCTGCGATGAGCCTTTCGGGCCGGTGTGCCGGGTCCAGGGTGTGGTGTCCGGGTAGCGCGAAGGTGTTGTCGCGGTGTTGGACGACGACGCGGAAAACGCCGGGTTCCGGGTGCGGGAAGGCGTTGGTGATGTTCGTGGTGTAGCCGTCGGGGACGAAGGCCACGCCACCGTTGCCCGGTAGCGGGATGGCTCGCACGGGCTCGATCGGGAAAGAAGCGGGGACGTCGTGCGGTCGTGCCGTGGTGATCGCTGAGGGCTCGGGCATGGACGCTGACGGCGCGGGGTCCGTGAGGGCCGGGGCGTGGAGGGTGTCCGGCATGGCGGGGGGCCGTGTGGTGGCGGGTGCGGTCTCGGCGAGGAAGGACCGGGTGCTGTCCGGCAGCAGCGTGTCGGCGGCGCGCGCGGTGGCGGCGAGGTGTCCGCCGGTGGTGTCGGGTCGCGCGGCGGGCAGCGCCGGTGAAAGGCCTGCGGTGGTGCTGAGCGGGGCGGCGGTGCGATCGGCCTGAACACGTGATGAAGTCGTGTCCGGGCTTGTGGATCTGGCCGGGTTCGACGTGTCCGGCCGGGTCTCCGAGACGACCGCGGTGTCCGGGGTGAGGAGCCGGTGACCGGGAGGCGCACCGGCCACCACACTCGTGATGCCGTCGGGTGAACCGTGGCCAACCTCCGGCGCGAGGGTGTCCGGGGTGGCGGTTCCCCTGTTCCCCCGTTCCGGTGTCGCGCCGGCGGCAGGGGCTGTCTGACTGGCCGCGTCACTCAGCGGCGAGAGGGTCGCGGGTGCGGCACCGTTCACCGCGGCGGTGATGTGGAGGGTGCCGAGGGCGTGGGGGCTGGTGGTGTAGGCGGGGGATTTGTCTTGACGGAGTTCTGGTTGTCCGGCGGCCGGGGTGTACGGGGGTGGTGCTACGTGTGTTTGGGGGGTGTCGAGGGTGTTTTTGGTGTGGTCGGTGACAGGTTTCTCGGTCGCCTCCGTTTTTTCGGTGCCAGAGGGTTTCTCCGCGTCGTTGGGCTTCTCGACTTGGGGGATGGTGAGGTCGGGGATTTCGGGTGGGTGGATGGTGTCGAGGTTGCCGTTGGTGGATCCGCTGGTGCGGCTGCCGCCGTAACGGGAGAGTGCGCCGAGGGCGCCGAGGGCGGGGTTGCCGGTGGGGGCGCCTAGGGCGAGGTTGATCAGGGGTGCGGTGGCGATGACGGTGATCATCTGGCCGGTGGCGTAGGCCGCGTCGCCGAGGGCGGCGAGGGGTTTGTTGATGGTGGTGATGACCTGGCCGACGGTGACGTTGTCGGCGAGGAGGTCGTCGGGATGGCGGGTGGTGAGGCGGTCGCGGAGGTCGAAGGCGGTTTTGCGGATGCTTCCGGCGGCGGAGTGGAAGATTCCGGCGAAGGCGCCGCCGAGTGCGCCTCCGACGAGGGAGGAGGTGAGGGATTTGGTGTCCCA
>NZ_QHJI01000026.1:0-5188 GCF_003947535.1 Amycolatopsis sp. WAC 04169
GTTAGTCCGGCGGTGTCCTACTCTCCCACAACCCTTCGGTTGCAGTACCATCGGCGCTGTCAGGCTTAGCTTCCGGGTTCGGAATGGGACCGGGCGTTTCCCTGACGCTATAACCACCGAAACACTATGAAACACCCACACACGCTCACACATTGTGTGTGGTTGTGTGGTGTTTCAGAGCTGTAGAGTGGATGCGTAACATCTTTGTGGGCAAGTCCTCGGCCTATTAGTACCAGTCAACTCGACAACACATTACTGTGCTTCCATTTCTGGCCTATCAACCCAATGGTCTGTTGGGGGCCTTAACCCACAAGGGGTGGGATACCTCATCTTGGAACAGGCTTCCCGCTTAGATGCCTTCAGCGGTTATCCCTTCCGAACGTGGCCAACCAGCCATGCCACTGGCGTGACAACTGGCATACCAGAGGTTCGTCCGTCCCGGTCCTCTCGTACTAGGGACAGCCTTCCTCAAGTATCCTACGCGCGCGGCGGATAGGGACCGAACTGTCTCACGACGTTCTAAACCCAGCTCGCGTGCCGCTTTAATGGGCGAACAGCCCAACCCTTGGGACCTACTCCGGCCCCAGGATGCGACGAGCCGACATCGAGGTGCCAAACCATGCCGTCGATATGGACTCTTGGGCAAGATCAGCCTGTTATCCCCGGGGTACCTTTTATCCGTTGAGCGACACCCCTTCCACCAGGTGGTGCCGGATCACTAGTCCCGACTTTCGTCCCTGCTCGACATGTCTGTCTCACAGTCAAGCTCCCTTGTGCACTTGCACTCAACACCTGATTGCCAACCAGGCTGAGGGAACCTTTGGGCGCCTCCGTTACTCTTTAGGAGGCAACCGCCCCAGTTAAACTACCCATCAGGCACTGTCCCTGAACCAGATCATGGTCCGAGGTTCAGATTCCCAATCCGACCAGAGTGGTATTTCAACAACGACTCCACCAACACTAGCGTGCCGGCTTCACAGTCTCCCACCTATCCTACACAAGCCGAACCGAAAACCAATACCAAACTATAGTAAAGGTCCCGGGGTCTTTCCGTCCTGCCGCGCGTAACGAGCATCTTTACTCGTAGTGCAATTTCGCCGGGCCTGTGGTTGAGACAGCCGGAAAGTCGTTACGCCATTCGTGCAGGTCGGAACTTACCCGACAAGGAATTTCGCTACCTTAGGATGGTTATAGTTACCACCGCCGTTTACTGGCGCTTAAATTCTCAGCTTCACCCCGAAGGGTTAACCGGTCCTCTTAACGTTCCAGCACCGGGCAGGCGTCAGTCCATATACATCGTCTTGCGACTTCGCATGGACCTGTGTTTTTAGTAAACAGTCGCTTTCCGCTGGTCTCTGCGGCCACCCACCCCTAGTCCGCAAGGGACTTCAGAGTGTTTGGCCCCCCTTCTCCCGAAGTTACGGGGGCATTTTGCCGAGTTCCTTAACCACAGTTCACCCGATCGCCTTAGTATTCTCTACCTGACCACCTGTGTTGGTTTGGGGTACGGGCCGTGCACGCACTCGCTAGAGGCTTTTCTCGGCAGCATAGGATCACTCTACTTCACCTCAATCGGCTACGCATCACGTCTCAACCTATATGGAGTGCGGATTTGCCTACACTCCGGTCTACACGCTTACACCAGTACTACCACTCACTGGCGGAGCTACCTTCCTGCGTCACCCCATCACTCGACTACTACGGAATCAGATCCCACGCTCCACAACCACCCTCCACCCCGAAGGGTCTTGGATGGCGCTTTGGGTGGTTAGTATCAACCGCCTCATCCTGGGCGCACGTGCTCGGGTACGGGAATATCAACCCGTTATCCATCGACTACGCCTGTCGGCCTCGCCTTAGGTCCCGACTTACCCTGGGCGGATTAGCCTGGCCCAGGAACCCTTGGTCATCCGGCGGCAGAGTTTCTCACTCTGCATTCGCTACTCATGCCTGCATTCTCACTCCCACACCCTCCACGACTGGCTTCCGCCGCCGCTTCCCTGGATGCAGGACGCTCCCCTACCCATCCGTGCGACTAGACATCCCTTCAAGAGAGACGCCGATCTATATGCACGAATGACACAGCTTCGGCGGTGTGCTTAAGCCCCGCTACATTGTCGGCGCAGGACCACTTGACCAGTGAGCTATTACGCACTCTTTCAAGGGTGGCTGCTTCTAAGCCAACCTCCTGGTTGTCTGGGCAATCCCACATCCTTTCCCACTGAGCACACACTTAGGGGCCTTAGCTGGTGTTCTGGGCTGTTTCCCTCTCGACGACGAAGCTTATCCCCCGCCGTCTCACTGCCACACTCTCACACCACGGTATTCGGAGTTTGGTTGATTTCGGTAACCCGGTAAGGCCCCTAGACCATCCAGTAGCTCTACCCCCGTGGAGAAACATGTGACGCTGCACCTAAATGCATTTCGGGGAGAACCAGCTATCACGGAGTTTGATTGGCCTTTCACCCCTACCCACAGCTCATCCCCTCAGTTTTCAACCTAAGTGGGTTCGGCCCTCCACGTCGTCTTACCGACGCTTCAGCCTGGCCATGGGTAGATCACTCCGCTTCGGGTCTAGACCACGCGACTATGACGCCCTATTCAGACTCGCTTTCGCTACGGCTACCCCACACGGGTTAACCTCGCCACGCAGCACTAACTCGCAGGCTCATTCTTCAAAAGGCACGCCATCACCTCAACATCACAAGGATGTGCTCGGGCTCTGACGGCTTGTAGGCACACGGTTTCAGGTACTCTTTCACTCCCCTCCCGGGGTACTTTTCATCTTTCCCTCACGGTACTAGTCCGCTATCGGTCTTCAGGAAGTATTTAGGCTTACCGGGTGGTCCCGGCAGATTCACAGCAAATTCCACGAGCTCGCTGCTACTCGGGAACACCAGACAAACAATCCACAACGTGTTTTCGCGTACGGGACTCTCACCCACTCCGGTCGCCCATCCCAAGGCGTTCCACTAACACGCGTAATCATTCCGAGGACTGTCAGATCCTCGACGCTGGGTCCCACAACACCGCTCATACAACGCCTGACAGCTTGACATATAAACGGTTTAGCCTCTTCCGCTTTCGCTCGCCACTACTCACGGAATCACGGTTGTTTTCTCTTCCTACGGGTACTGAGATGTTTCACTTCCCCGCGTTCCCTCCACGCACCCTATATATTCAGATGCGGGTAACACCACATAACTGGTGCTGGGTTTCCCCATTCGGAAATCCTCGGATCACAGCTCGGTTGACAGCTCCCCGAGGCATATCGCAGCCTCCCACGTCCTTCATCGGCTCCTGAAGCCAAGACATCCACCATGTGCCCTTAACAACTTGACCACAAAGATGCTCGCATCCACTCTACAGTTCTCAAACACCACACCAGAAACAAACAGCTCCCGGGGCGTAAGCCCCTCGGCGTGTTGCCTCAGGACCCAACAGCGTGCTTGTGAACACCGAAATCCCCTTGACCCTGCAGCACACGTTCCACGCTCCGTGCGGAGCAGTACTAGCCCGTGCGGGCATCAAGCGAACCGGCATAAACCAGTAGTTCCACAATTCCTTGAGCAACCAGCACAACACCACATTCGGGTATTGAGTGCCGGCCACTCCACCCATCGTTGGTCCGGGTATCCCGGCGGGGTGGATGTGTTGCTCCTTAGAAAGGAGGTGATCCAGCCGCACCTTCCGGTACGGCTACCTTGTTACGACTTCGTCCCAATCGCCAGTCCCACCTTCGACCACTCCCCCCCTTGCGGGTTGGGCCATGGGCTTCGGGTGTTACCGACTTTCATGACGTGACGGGCGGTGTGTACAAGGCCCGGGAACGTATTCACCGCAGCGTTGCTGATCTGCGATTACTAGCGACTCCGACTTCACGCAGTCGAGTTGCAGACTGCGATCCGAACTGAGACCGGCTTTAAGGGATTCGCTCCACCTCGCGGTATCGCAGCCCTCTGTACCAGCCATTGTAGCATGTGTGAAGCCCTGGACATAAGGGGCATGATGACTTGACGTCATCCCCACCTTCCTCCGAGTTGACCCCGGCAGTCTCCCACGAGTCCCCGCCATAACGCGCTGGCAACGTAGGATAAGGGTTGCGCTCGTTGCGGGACTTAACCCAACATCTCACGACACGAGCTGACGACAGCCATGCACCACCTGTACACCAACCACAAGGGAAGCCCTATCTCTAGGGATGTCTGGCGCATGTCAAGCCCAGGTAAGGTTCTTCGCGTTGCATCGAATTAATCCACATGCTCCGCCGCTTGTGCGGGCCCCCGTCAATTCCTTTGAGTTTTAGCCTTGCGGCCGTACTCCCCAGGCGGGGCGCTTAATGCGTTAGCTACGGCACGGACAACGTGGATGTCGCCCACACCTAGCGCCCAACGTTTACAGCGTGGACTACCAGGGTATCTAATCCTGTTCGCTCCCCACGCTTTCGCTCCTCAGCGTCAGTATCGGCCCAGAGACCCGCCTTCGCCACCGGTGTTCCTCCTGATATCTGCGCATTTCACCGCTACACCAGGAATTCCAGTCTCCCCTACCGAACTCAAGTCTGCCCGTATCGCCCGCACGCTCCACGTTAAGCGTGGAGTTTTCACGAACGACGCGACAAACCGCCTACGAGCTCTTTACGCCCAATAATTCCGGACAACGCTCGCACCCTACGTATTACCGCGGCTGCTGGCACGTAGTTAGCCGGTGCTTCTTATCCAGGTACCGTCACTTGCGCTTCGTCCCTGGCGAAAGAGGTTTACAACCCGAAGGCCGTCATCCCTCACGCGGCGTCGCTGCATCAGGCTTGCGCCCATTGTGCAATATTCCCCACTGCTGCCTCCCGTAGGAGTCTGGGCCGTGTCTCAGTCCCAGTGTGGCCGGTCACCCTCTCAGGCCGGCTACCCGTCGTCGCCTTGGTAGGCCATTACCCCACCAACAAGCTGATAGGCCGCGGGCTCATCCCGTACCGCCGGAGCTTTCCACAAGTTCCCATGCGAGAACCTGTCATATCCGGTATTAGACCCAGTTTCCCAGGCTTATCCCAAAGTACAGGGCAGATTGCCCACGTGTTACTCACCCGTTCGCCACTAATCCCCGGCCGAAACCGGATCATCGTTCGACTTGCATGTGTTAAGCACGCCGCCAGCGTTCGTCCTGAGCCAGGATCAAACTCTCCAACAATGTC
>NZ_QHJI01000027.1:0-2126 GCF_003947535.1 Amycolatopsis sp. WAC 04169
TCCCCCCCTTCCCCCCCCCCCCCCTTCCCCTCTCCCCTCTCTCCCCCTCCTCCTCCCCTCTCCCTCTCCCCCTTCCCTCTTCCCTTCCCCTCCCTTTCTTCTCCCCTTTCTCTTCTCCCTCCTTCTCCTTTCCTCTCCCTCCTCCTTTTTTCCCTCCTCTTTCCTCCTTCTCTCCTCTTCTTTCCTCTCCCTCCTTCCCCTTTCCCCCCTTTCTCTCCTTCCTCCTCCTCTTCCTTTTTCTCCCCTTTCCCTTCCTCCTTCCTCTTCCCCCCTTCCCTCTCCTTCTCTCCTCCCTTCTCTCTCTCCCTTCCCCCTTTTCTTTTTTTTCTCTCCTTTCCCCTCTTCCTCTTTTTTCCCTCCTTTCCCTTCTTCCTCTTCCCTTTTCTCCTCTTCTTTTTTCCCCTCTCCTCCTCCTTTCTCCTCTCCCCCTCCTTTCCCCTTCCCCTTTTTCCTCCTCCCTTCTCCTCTTTTCCTCTCTCCCTTTCTTCCCTCCTTTTCTTTTCCTCTCTCCTTCTTTTTCTCTCTCTCTTTTTCCTCTTCCCCTCCCTTTCTCCTCTTTTCCCTTCTTCTCTCTTCCTCTCCCCTCTCCCTCCCCTCCTCCTTCTCTTTCCTCCTCTCCTCTCCTCCTCTTGCCCCCTCTCCTCTTTCTTCTCCCTCCCTCCCTTCCTTTTCTCTCTCTCCCCTTTCTCCTCCTTTCCTTTTCTTTTCCCTCCCCCCTTTTCCCTTCCTCTCTTCCCCTTCCCCTCCTCCTCCTTCCCCTTCCCTTCTTCTCCCCTCTCCTCCCTCTCTCTTCTTTTCCTTCTTTCTCTCCTTCTTCTCTTCCTTCCTCTTCCCCTTCTCCTTCCTCCTCTCTCCTTCCTCTTCTCTCTTCCTTCTTCTTCTCCCCTTCTCCTCTTTTCTTTTCTCTCCCTTCTTCCGTTCTCTTTCCCCTCCTTCCCCTTCTCCCCCTCTCCTCTCTTTTTCCTTTCCTTCTCCTTTTTTTTTTCCCTTCTTTTTTCTTCCCCTCTCTTCTCCTTTCTCTCTCCTCCCTTCCCTCCCTTCCCTCTCCCCGCGCCCTGCCTCCTCTTCTTCTCCTCCCTCTCCCCTTTCTGCCGCTTGCTCTTCCCCCTCCTCTCCTTCTCTTCCTCCTTTCTTTCTCCCTCTTTCTTTCCTTTTCTCCTTTCTTCTTCTTTTCCTCCTCCTCTCTTCCCTCCCTTCTCCTCTTTCGTGGTCTCCCTCCTTTTTCCGGCCTTTCCTTCCCCTCCCCCCCTCCCCTTGCGCTTGCCTTTCTCTCCTCTCCTTTCTCCCCCCCCCCCTTTCCTTTTCTTCCTTCTCCCCTCCTTTCCTTCCTCTCTCTCTTCCTCCTTCTTCCTTTCCTCCCTTCCCCTTTTTTCTCCCCTCCCTTCCTCCCTCTCCTCCTCCTCCTTCTCCCTCTCCTCCTCTCTCTCCCCCTTCCCCCTTCTCCTCTCTCTCTCCTCCTCCCTTTCCTCCCTCTCCTCTTTCCTTCTCTCCTTCTTCCCTCCCTCCCCTCCCTCCTCCTTCCTCTTCTTCTCCCCCTTCCCCCCTCCTCTCCCTCCTTCCCTCTCTTCTCCCCTCCTCCCCTCCTCCTCTTTCTTTCCTTCTCTTCCTCTTCCTTCCCTTTTTCTCTTCTTTCCTTCCCTTTCCTTTTCCTTTTCCTCTTCTCCTCCCTCCTTCCTCCCCTCCTCCTTCCCTCTCTCTCCTCCCCCCCTCTTTTCTCCTCCCCTCTCCTTCTTTTCCCCCCCTTCTTCCCTCCTCTTCCTCCTCCCTTCCCTCCTCTTCTTCTCCTTTTTTCTCTTTTCTTCTTTCTTTTCTTCCTTTCCTTCCTCTTTCTCCCTTCCTTTTTCCCCTCCTTTCTCCTTTCTCTTCTCTCTCTTCCTCCTCTTCCCTCTCCTCCCCTTTTTTCCTCTTCCCCTCCCTCTTCTTTCCTCCTTTTTTCTTCTCTCCCCCTCTTTCCTCTTTTCCTCCTTCTTCCTTCTCTCTCCCTCTTTCCTTTCTTCTCTCCCCTTCCCCCTCCTTTTCTCCCTTCTCCTCCTTTCTTTTCTCCCCCTTTCCTCCTCTCCTTCTTTCCTCTTTCCCCCCTTCCTCCTCCTTTTCCCTCCTTCTTTCCTTCCTTTTTTCCCCTCTCC
>NZ_QHJI01000028.1:0-1326 GCF_003947535.1 Amycolatopsis sp. WAC 04169
ACGACGTAGCTGACGAAGCCGGCGCCGATGCCGTTGGCGATCGAGTAGGTGAACGGCATGACCACGATCGTCAGGAACGCGGGCAGCGCGATGGTGAAGTCGGAGAAGTCGATCTCCTTGACCTGGCTCATCATCAGCGCGCCGACGACGACCAGCGCCGGAGCGGCGGCCTCGACCGGGACGACCTGGTAGAGCGGGGTCAGGAACATGGCCGCGATGAACAGCACGCCGGTGACGACGTTCGCGAGCCCGGTCCTGGCGCCCTCGGCGATACCGGAGGCGGATTCGACGAAGACGGTGTTCGAACTCGACGACGCGAACCCGCCCGCCACCGCGGCGGTGCCGTCGACGAACAGGGCCTTGCCGACGTTCGGGAGCTTGCCGTCCGCCGGGAGCAGGCCGCCTTCCTTCGCCAGGCCGGTCATCGAGCCCATGGTGTCGAAGAAGTCCGCCAGTACCAGGGTGAACACCAGCAGGACCACGGTGATGATCGGCAGCCGCGTCCAGGCGCTGAAGGAGATGTCACCGACCAGCGAGAGGTCCGGAATGCCCAGCACCTGATCCGGCAGCGCCGGGTAGCCGAGGTTCCAGCCCTGCGGGTTCACGCCCTTCGAGGGGCCGACCTTGGTGATCGCCTCGACGACGATCGCGACCAAGGTCGACGCGAGGACACCGATCAGGATCGCGCCCTTGACCCGCTTCGCCACCAGGATGCCGGTGACCAGCAGACCGACGACGAACACCAGCGTCGGCCACGAAGCGATCGAGCCGTTGATGCCCAGCCCGACCGGCACGGTCGTCTTCGCGTCGTCCGGCACACGGCGGACGAAGCCGGCGTCGACCAGGCCGATCAGGCAGATGAACAGGCCGATACCGACCGCGATCGCGGATTTCAGCGGCGGCGGCACGGCGTTGAACACCGCCGTCCGGATACCGGCGAACACCAGCAGGACGATGACCAGACCCTCGATCACCACCAGGCCCATCGCCTCCGGCCAGGTCATCTGGGAGGCGAAGGTGACCGCGATCAGGCTGTTGATGCCGAGTCCGGTGGCGATGGCGAACGGGTAGTTCGCGACCAGGCCCATGATGATCGTCAGCACCCCGGCGACCAGCGCGGTCACCGCGGCGACCTGCGGCACGGGGAGGATGTTGCCGAGGACGTCCTTGTGCGCGCCCGCGTCTTCGGCGGAGAAGCTGCCGAGGATCAGCGGGTTCAGCACCACGATGTAGGCCATCGTGAAGAAGGTGACGATCCCGCCGCGGATCTCCCGCCCCGGTGTCGAGCCGCGCTCGCTGATCTTGAAGAACCGGTCCAGTGTGGAC
>NZ_QHJI01000029.1:0-1261 GCF_003947535.1 Amycolatopsis sp. WAC 04169
CGTGGGGTTGCCCCTTGGGGCCGGACATCTTGATTCCAGACAGGGGTCTGGAGGGAGGATGTCTTGGTGTCGCGTTCGTCGAAGTATCCGGAGCAGTTCCGTCGGGATGCGGTGGAGCTGGTGGAGTCCAGTGATCGTCCGTTGCGTCAGATCGCGCGCGAGCTGGGCGTCAATCACGAGACGCTGCGGTCGTGGGTGAACAAGGCCAAGGAGGAAGCGGCCGCGCCGGCGGAGGATCCCGCGGTCACCGATGAGGTGCAGCGGTTGCGGAGGCAGGTCGCTGAGCTGCAGAAAGAGAAGGAGATTCTGCGTAAAGCGGCCGCCTATTTTGCCAAAGAGATGGATCGATGATCTACCGCTACCGGTTCATCTCCGAGCATCGCGCCGAGTTCGGCGTGAAGCGGTTGTGCCAGGTCCTGGGCCTGCGGCGGCAGGGTTTCCACGAATGGGTCGCAGCCGAGTCCGCCCGTGAGGCCACGGCGGTGCGGGAGCGGGAGCTGGTGGCGGTGATCGCCTCGATCCACGCGGAGCACCGGCGCGCCTACGGTGTCCCGCGGATCACCGCCGAGCTGCGCCGGCGCGGGCGGGTGGTGAACCACAAGCGGGTGGAGCGGTTGATGCGCGAGCAGGGCCTGGCCGGGATCACCCGCCGCAAACGCCGGTCTCTGACCAAGACCGATCCGTCGCCGGTCGCGGCAGTCCAGGATCTGATCCACCGCGATTTCACCGCCGAGCACCCTGGTCAGCGATTCGTCGGGGACATCACCTGCCTGCCCACGTTCGAGGGCTGGCTCTACCTGGCCACGGTGATCGATCTGCGCACCCGCGAGGTCGTCGGGCACGCCATGGCCGACCACATGCGCGCCGACCTGGCCTGCGACGCGATCACCCTGGCCACCGCACGCGGCCTGATCAGCCCCGGCGCGGTGTTCCACTCCGACCGCGGAGTTCAGTACACCTCGGCCCAGTTCCGCGCCGCGCTGAGCGAGTCTCGGATCCGCCCGTCGATCGGACGGGTCGGATCCTGCTACGACAACGCCGTCGCCGAGTCGTTCTTCGCCACCCTCAAAACCGAGATCGGCACCACCATCTGGCGCACCCGTGACCAGGCACGACACGACCTATACCGCTATCTCCACTACTACAACCACAACCGTCTACATTCGACAGTCGGCCACCGAACACCCCACGAAACCCGAACCAGCTACAGTCACCAACAAGCCGCGTGAAACCCCGTGTCCGGTATCCGGGGGAAACTCCA